>DASYCL010000026.1:0-6853 GCA_036500245.1 Polyangiaceae bacterium
GCGCTTCCTTCACGAACATGTCGCGATCGCCTTGCCAGCGCGCTTCCTTCAACGTGTCGAGCGAGAGCCCGATCAGCGGCTTCTTGTGCGCCCCGTGCGCATCCTCAGCGCCATGGCGTGAAAGCACGAGCCCAGTGACAACACTGAGTAGACAAGAGACCACGACCAAGAGCACACGACCGTTCATCGGACCCCATTCATGCTGACGAAGAGTACGGCTTGTAACACGCGCCGCGCCGATTCTTGACGCTAGCCGATCCGCTCGATTTTAGACGAGCGCCTCCGCGGTCCGAGTTTTATTCGGAAAGTTCACCGATCGAATCGCGGGGCCGCGCCCTCACGCCGCGCGTTCAGGCTTCTTCTTCGGCTTCGCTGAATTCGCCGGCCTCGGGCAACTCGTCGAGGCCCACGCCGCCACGCACCGGAATCGCGCGCGCGTGTCCGACTTTTTCGAGCACGTTCGCGAGCGCCTGGCGATCGTAGACCGCCGGCAAGAAGCTGCGCGAGCCGTCCCACAGATCGAGCGCGATGTACGGCAAGTCGAGCACGATGCGATCGATCTGCGCCCACTTGAAGCGGCGCGCGCGCGGCCAGCCGAGCGTGACCACGTCGCGATAGTCGACGCCGTCACCGCGGATGTGCACGCCACGCATGCTCGTGCGAAGCACCGACGAAATCGCGCCGAGCAGGAGTAAGCCCGCGCACGCGCGCGCGCTGATGAACCCTTTCACGCCGCGCTCGACGATGTTGACGTAAAGCCAGCTGTTCGACGGGCTGTGCTCGGCCAGCGCGACCGCGACGGCAGCGGCAACCGCGATCGCCAAATACAAGAACGAGGGAATGCGCGCCGCGAACGGCGGCCCGAAACTCGACTCGTTCGGCCGATACGTCATATCGAAACCGGGCGGACGCGACGGACGAGCCATGCGGATGAAACGTAACGCCAGGGTCGATCCTTGGAAAGGTCGCGCGCTTTCGAAAAATGAGTCGCACGATTCGGGTGAATGCGCGCGCGGCTTCGCTTTCTCGTGTTAGTGCCGGATTCCTGTCACAGTCACATCTCGCTTCACGCTGATCCGGATCATGCCGACCTTCGTTCTACGCCGCGCGCCGCGTTCGCCCGCGTTGTCCGCTAAAATCGTGCGTCGTATCGCGGACGCGATGCTCGCCGAGCTCGAGCTCGATTCGGCCGAGCTCAGCGTGCTCTTGACCAACGACGCCGAAATCCACGCGCTCAACCGGGAGCATCGTCAAAAGGACAAACCGACGGACGTGCTCTCCTTCTCGCTCGAAGAGGGCGAAGCCGTGTTGCGGCCGGAAAATCCAGCTCAAACGCGCGCGCTCGGCGATGTCGTGATCTCGCTCGACACGGCGGAGCGCCAGGCGCGTGCGCGAAAGCGTGAGCTTTTGCCGGAAGTGCGCTTCTTGCTCGCGCATGGGCTTTTGCACCTGCTCGGCTACGATCACGCGACCCCGAGCGAAAAACGCGAAATGGACGCGCTAACCCAAAGGCTCGTCCGCGCGGTCGAGCGCGTAACGACAAATCGACGCAAAATTGCCGCTGCTCCTGCGAAGCCAGCTCGCCGAGCCCAATCGAGCGCGCGCGGCAAGCCCAGGAAAGCTGCCGCGCGGGCTCGCGCAAGCCATGCGAAATGACTGCTAAACCCGCGCTTTTCCAGGAAAAATGCGAGATGTTCCAGAATCGATTCACGGTCCAGCATGGAACAAGGGATGGGCTGAGATAGGGCCGCTAAACCGGCCTCCGGGACGCCTTCCCCGCGCTCCCCCTCGTCCGGTCCATGGAAAAAATGCTCGATCAGAGCCTCTTCAGAATTTTTCCCCTTGAAGTAGCTGCAAGAACCCTGTTATCGGTTCGCGCACGCCTTGGACGACAGAAACGACGGCGAAAACGCCGCCGGCTCAGTCGGGAGGGCCCGCAGACGGCCGAATTTTTGGATTTTCTGACAGGAGGAAGCGCATGGCTGGCAAAAGGTTAACGAAGGCTCAGGTCATTGCTGAGCTCGCGAATGCATCGGACTTGGACAAGAAGAGCGTGGGTCGCGTGTTCGAAGGGCTCCAAGAGCTCATCCGCAAGCAACTCTCGGCTCGGGGCCCCGGCGAATTCGTCGTTCCGGGTCTCGTGAAGCTCCGTGTGGTGAAGAAGCCGGCGACGAAAGAGCGCCAAGGCATCAACCCGTTCACCAAAGAGCCGATCACGATCCCGGCGAAGCCCGCGAGCAAAAAAGTTCGCGCGACCGCGCTCAAGAACCTCAAAGACCTGGTTCAGTGAGCGAAGTCCGCGCCACTCGGCGCGGCAATGTGAATCCCCGGCTTCGCAAGAAGTCGGGGATTCGCGTTTTGTAGCTCGAAGATTTTTTTTTGGTTCAGCACGACCCAGCCGCACGCCGGAGCCTCACCGCGTTTCGGCGGCAAAAGGCGCTGCTCGTTCAAATCGCCGCCCCCTCGCACACGCGAGTCCCGTTTTCGATCACGCAGGTGAAATAGGTTGGCGCGCCACAATCGCTGTTGCTCTCGCATTCGTCGTAAGAATGGCTACAAGAGAAACCTGGATCTCCGCGCCGATTGACTGCGCCGAGCGCGCACCAAGAGCCGTCGCCGCAATCCGCGTCCGTGCGACAACTGGCGGGAACACACGAGCCCTCAGGCAAAGAACCAAGACCGCACACGCAAAGAAACGAAGCTGCACAATCCTGATCGCGAGCACAGGGTGCGTACAAACCGCCGAGCTCGCCCGCCGCACCAGCCGCGCCACCTTCGCTGACGGCACCAGCCGTTCCACCGGCAGAGCTGCGCGCACTGGCGCCGCCTTCGTTCGCTGCGCCGCCTTCGTTCCCCGCGCCCGCGTCTGCGCCGGGACTCGAGCAAGCGTTGGCTTCGGCGCGGTGTGTGAGTCCGTTTGCGCAATGTACGAGCCCGCTTGGATCCATGGTCGTCGGTGGCTCACACACGCCGATCCCGACCGCCGCGCCAGCCGCTCCCCCGACCTTCAAACCCGGAGCGAGGCCGGCTCCCCCGACGTTCAAGCCAGGACCGGCGCCAGAGGTACCGCCAGCATCGGCAATCGCGCCGCCGCCAGCGCCGGCGCTACTTGGCGGCATATTGCCGAAGGGCGTGTCGTCTTCGACTTCGGTGACCGATTGGCAGCACACGAGCACGCATGCGAGCGAAATCCACAGTGACGCTCGCAGCCCTTTTCTGTCCGTTCTCGTCAGTCTTGCCAAAGCCGCTTCGCCCTTCGCGCAGGCAAGAAGCAATCCGCATGCCTCAGCGGTTCAACGACGAGGTCGCAGCCTATGCGCGCTTTTTTTTCTTTCGGGTGCGGACGACGGCTGGCTCAACCTGGCACGACCGGGATCGCCGATGCTGCTCCGCGTTTCGTCCGGTGTGGTCCGCCTTTGGTGGCCTTTTTCCGGCTGATGCTGAAGTTGAACGCGCAACTTTGTTTTTCTTAGTTGCGCGCGCAACTTCGCTTCGCACGACGGAAAAGGATGCGGCGAACGCAGCGCGGTGAGGCTCCTCGCGCCGACGTTTTCGCGAGGCTTCGACGGGAGAACCTTGCCGCCCGCGGCAACCGACCTGCGCAGAACGTCGAGCTCACCAGTAGAACGTCGCGCCGACCCGGAGTAGGCCGCCGCCGGAGGTGTTGGTCACGCGATGCGTGTTGGGATCTTCGAATTCGGGCGCGGTGCGCGCGTTGCCGTCGGTGCGGCCGCGCACGAAGCCGATGATGTCGCCGCCGAGCGCGACACTGTGCGTGACGCGCACTTCGACACCCAAACCGAGCTGAGCGCCGAGGTAGTCGTATTCTTCGTTGTGACTCGGATACGGCGTCTCGCCCGCGCGCGGCGCGATTTTGACATTGGCCGTGCTGAAGCCGAGGCCGCCGAGCGCGTAGACTTGCACCACGCTGTGCGGGTTGAAGAAGAACAGCGTGTTCAAGAGCAGCGCGCCTTCATCGCGCGAGTAGCCTTGAAAATCGGTGCCGGTCAGCAAATCCAAGCCAGCTTCGAACGCGATCGGCGGCAGCGGTCGATACCGAAACGAGAACCCGACGCCGCCCATGCCGGCGTTCGCCGCTTTGCCGGCTTTGTTGCCCAAGATCGCGTCTTCGAGGTGCAAGTTGAATCCCCACTCGTGATACGGCCGGCGATGACGGCGCTTCATCGGCGGCCGCGGCGCGTTTTCGGGGCGATCGACGAAGATGGTTGGCTCGCCTGGCGGCGCGTAGGGCGGCGGCGCGTACGGAGGCGCGGCTTCCGGCGGAGCACCAGGCGGAGGCGGTGGCTGCGGCGGCAAGCGTTCGCCGGATGGCGGAGCGGGCGGAGCGGAGGCCGGCGCGGCGCTGTCATCACAAAACCACCCGTCCGGGCAATCCGCAGCGAACGCGGGCTTCGACCCGAGCGTGAGTGCGAAAGGCGTAAACAGCAAAGCAAAGACGACCGAGCGCGACATCGAAACCTGCTCCTCGAGCCAGAAAACGGCTTGCCCAGCCAGGGTAGCAACCTCGGTGCCAGTTGCCAGCAGCGAAAATCAGGCCGAAAAATCGGCCCCCGCGCGCATGCGCGTAACTAGTCGTTTACACCGGTGTGGCACCCGGAATACGGGGAGCCGAGCGATTCGATGGGCGTTGTCGTCATCAAAGCGGGTCACGTGCAGCCGGTCTGGGCCGGCCACCCTTGGGTGTTCGCGCAAGCCATCGAGCGCATCGAGGGCGGCGCGCAGCCCGGAGACGAAATTCAAGTCCGCGACGCGCGCGGCAACGTGCTCGGTCGCGGTTTGTATTCGCCGCACTCGGCGATCCCCGTGCGCCTCTACACGCGCGACGACACGACGCCGATCGACAGCGCGCTCTTCGCCGCGCGCATCGAGCGCGCGATCGCACGACGGCGTGAGCTAGGTCTGCCTTCGAGCGAAACGAACGCGGTGCGGCTGGTGCACGCCGAAGGCGACGATTTGCCGGGCCTCGTCGTCGATCTGCTCGGGGACGTGGTCGCGGTGCAGCTCGGCACGATCGGACTCAAGCGCCGCGAAGACATGATCTTGGATTTGATCACGCGGCTGCTCGCGCCGCGCGCAATCGTCGATCGCACGCCGCTGACGCACGCAAAAACCGAAGGCTTCGAACCGACGCACGGCGTGGTCCGCGGCGACAGCGAGCTCGACGCGTTCGAATTCAGCGAACGCGGGCTGAAATTCAAAATCCCATTTTCGCTCGGCCATAAAACCGGCTTTTACGTCGATCAACGTCCGCTCCGCGCGCGCATCGAAGAGCTCGCGCGCGGCCGGCGCGTGCTCGATACGTACAGCTTCGTCGGCGCGGTCGCGCTGTCGGCGGCGCGTGGTGGCGCGCGCGAAGTGCATGCGGTGGACGCCAGCGCACCGGCGCTCGAAGTCGCCGCCGAGTGCGCCGCGCTGAACGGTCTTTCGGGCCGCGTGCAGTTCGAACGCGCGGACGCGACCGAGCTCTTGAACCAAGCCGGGCGCAAAGGCGGCTACGATCTCGTGATCTGCGATCCGCCGAAGCTCGCGCCGTCACGCGCCGCGAAAACGCGCGCGCTGCAAAGCATGAGGAAGCTCGCGCAGAGCGGTTGTCGCGCGACCAAACCGGGCGGCTTGCTCGTGGTCTGCTCCTGCTCCGCCGCGATCGGCTTGAACGAACTCACCCGCGCCGTGGCGCTCGGTGCGCGCGACGTCGGTGCGCACGCGCTCGTGCTCGAGCGATTTTTCCAGGGGCCGGATCATCCCGTACCCGCCGCCTTTCCCGAGGGTCTTTATTTGTGTTCCTTAATCGTCGAGGTCGTCGCGGGTTAGTCGCGGCCGGCGTTTGAAGTCGAGAAATGATCCCGATTAGTGAGCTTCCGAACCGCGCGCCGCACACCTTGCGCGGACTCGCATTCGATCTCGATGACACCTTGCTCGATCACGGTCGGCTGAGCGAAGCCGCGTATTCGTCACTGTTTCGGCTGCGCGAAGCGGGCTTCGAGAGCTACGCAGTCACCGGTCGCCCCGCGGGTTGGGCGGCGGTGATCGCGCGCCAATGGCCGATCGACGGCGCGGTCGCCGAGAACGGCGCGCTCGCGTTCGTGATGGACGGCCGCGCGCTCCGCACCATCGACGCGGTTTCGGAAAGCGAGCGCGCGGCGCGACAAACTGCGCTCGCCGCGCTGGTCGCCGAAGTTCGAAAACAGTTTCCCGATCTCGCGCCCGCCGACGACGTCCCTTTGCGTCGCGCCGATTTCACTTTCGACATCGGCGAGCAGTACCAAGTGCCGAAAGAGCGCGTCCGCGAAGTACAAAATTTCGCCGAAGCGCGCGGCGCGTGCACGATCGCGTCGAGCGTGCACCTGCACCTGAGCTTCGATCGCGACGACAAAGCTTCGGGCGTCGTGCGCTTGATCCAAAAGCTACGCGGTGTCGACCCGAGCCAAATCCTGTCGCGCTACGCGTTCATCGGCGACAGCGAAAACGATGCGGCTTGTTTTGCCGCCTTCCGGCACAGCATCGGCGTCGCCAATTTGAGCGGACGCGCGACGCTAACACCGCGTTACCGTACCACTCGCGAGCGCGGCGCCGGCTTCGTCGAAGCCGTGAACGCGCTGATTGCCGCGGGCCTCGAAGTGCCGCCGCGCTGAACACGCGCGCCCCGTTTGGCCGCGATTCGCCGTCGACCGCTCTGTGGAAATGCTAGAAAGCGCGTTCGATGATCCCCGAGAGCGAGCTCGTCAGCGCAGGTCAACAATTCCTTTACCCGAACTATCGCCAGCCGCCGTTCGTGTTCGTGCGCGGCCAAGGCTCCGTGCTGTTCGACACCGCGGGCAAGCGTTACTTGGAC
>DASYCL010000027.1:0-6032 GCA_036500245.1 Polyangiaceae bacterium
AGCGCGCGCGTGTATCGAACTTCGGCGCCCGAGTTCGAGCTCTCGAACTTCGAAATTCGAGCGCAAGAAACGCCGCGGGTGACGGATCGACGCGGCCCAGAGATCGTATTTTGCGAACAGGGCAAGCTCGAGCTCGCGTGCGGCGCGGAAAGGCTCTCGCTCGCGCAAGCCGAATCGCTGTTCATCGCCGCAGCTGAACCCGCCTACACGATCACCGGCGAAGGCCGACTATTTCGTGCTGCCGTCGGTCGCGACTGATTCGCCGTCTTTGTCCGGATCAGGCTTCGGGCACTTTTCACCGGTGTGACCCAGTTCGCCCTCGGGGATTTTACAGGGGTGCACTTCGACGCGACGCGCGCGCGGCTTGTACGTCACTTTGCGCTTCTCTTCTTTCGTTTTGCCGTCAGCAAAGACGAGCGTGCGCTTGACGATCACGGACCAGCCGATTTCGCCGCCTTCGCGCGTTTTTTTCTCGTCCGCGTCGAGGTGTCGGTTCGGGATGTATTCAATCGGTGGCTCGACGATGTTCTGTCGCGGCGAAACCTCCGCGCGCACTTTGCGTCCGCCGTTGTCCCCGTAGATTTTTACGGTGATCGATTTATCCGTGTATGAAGTTTTGATCAGCGCGCCCGCGTCCGTGTCGTTCTTGAAGATGATGTCGGGATGGGGGAACGAGAGCGTCGCGTCGTAACCCATCGGGTAGCGCGTGAACCAATAGGTGTGCGGTTGGCGCTCGATGATGTCGTAGCCGCCGTAGAACAAAGCGTTGAACAGCGTGGTCGCGAACTGACTGACGCCGCCACCGACGGTGTCGACCATGTCGCCGTCTTCGATACTGGGCGCCGGACGAAAGCCGTTCTTCTGCGTGCGCGGGCCGATCGTTTGATTGACCGAAAACGTGTCGCCCGGTTTGACCACGGTGCCGTCGAGCAAATCGGCGATGTGGTGGATATTCTCGACGCGCGGCTGGCAGCAGGCATGCCGCGTCGTGTACGTGCCCATCAAACTCTTGATCCCGAGCGCCTCGGCTTGCGCGGTGGAGAGCACGGGTTCGGCGCCCGCGCGCAGCGGCAACACGGCTTTTTTCGCTGGATCCTGCGCGGCCGCGCAAATCGCGTTCGCCACTTCGGTGTCGTCGAGCGTGAGCCCGGCGTGGCCCGGTTCGACCTTCACGTGATCTTCCGCGTCGATCACGAATTTTGCATTTTGCGGCGCTTGGGCGAGCTCCGCGCGGCGTGGCTCGAGTAATTTTTCCGCCGCTTCCGGCTCACAGAACAGCGCGAGCTTGCCGTGCTCGGTCTCCGCTTTGACCTGCAAGAGCGGCGCGATCTCCGCCGCGCCGAGCGAAAGCTTTTGCGCACCGCTCGGCGCGCCGAGCTCGATGTCACTCGTGAGCATGCTCGCCGCGAGCGTGGCAATGTGATCGACCTCGACGCGATCCTCGTTTGGGCTCTCCAGGCGCGTCGCGATTGCCGCGCCGTGACCGCTCTGTGCACTCTCTTTCAATTGCGCGGAAGCGCGCTCGCGATCGATCACTGTGCCAGCATGAGCGTAGAGCGGCGTCACGATCGTTCCGCTCACCGAAATGCCGCCGACGAAAGGATGATCCTTTATTTTCTCGCTTTGCCAAGCGTTCAACATCGAGTCGAGCTTCGGAGCCTCGAAATTGGCCGCAATCGGCACGACTACGGGGCGAAACCAGCGCGCGACGAATGCGGCGAACCGCACGGGAATCGAGCCTTGTCGCCCCAGCACGAGCGCGCGTTCGACGACCGAATCGTCGCCGTGAAATCCGGCGTTCTTCGGCACGAACGCGAGCTCGCTTCCCGCGAGCGTGCAGGCGATCGAAGCGTTCGCGTGCGCTTCGATCCACGCGTTCATTTTCGCGCGCGCCTCGTCGCGCGAAAGGTTCGAAACATCGAACTCGCCGATGTGGACGCCGTGCGCAATTTTGCCCGTTTCACGTTGGCTCAGCGCGAAGCTTCCAGTAAGCAGAAGCACACATGCGCCTACGGCGCCGAGCGCGAACCAAAGACCTTTTTTCTTGCGCGCGCGCGCGGATTCATCGCATCCCACGGGCTCGGACATCCGTCCGCACTTTTGCCATTTCTCGCCGCTCGCGTCTGACCTTTTCACATGCGCGGCTCATCATGCTAGACCTCTCGGTATCGTGTGGGTTCGTCGTTCGGCCATCCGTCCCGTTCCGTCATACGCGACGCTGCCATCGCATGCGCTCGAGTCCGTGCGCGACAACCTTGCCGAAGACGACGAAGAAGCGCGCTCGCAGCTCGATGAAGCCTTCGAGCGCTTCGAACGCGCCCAGCCCGCGCTCGCCGCCCATGTGGCGGACGCGCTCGGCAAGCCGCTCGATGAAACCGCGCTCGCGCTCGGCTATTTCCTGGCGCTTACCGTCTGGCTCGCGTTCGAGCGCACGCATGGCACGTACATCGACGAAGTGAAAGAAGAAGAGCTGCAAGCGACGGACGAGCTACTCACGCTCGACGAAGAGCTGCGCCGCGCCGATCCCGCCGAAGCCCTCGATAGTGACGACGTGATCGCGATGGAGCAGCCGCATGTGCTCTCCTACATTCACGAACACATCGACGCGACGCTCGACGCGCACGCCGAAGAAATCGATGTCGACGACGTGCACACGGTTTACCGCATCGTATTGGTCGAAATTCTCGCGCTCTCCTACGCGGTGCGCCGCCCCGAAGGTTATCCCGTGGCCAAGACGGAACTTTTGGCTTAGCTCTGCAACAGGGCGTAACTTTGCGCAGCTTTCGCACGATACGCGAGCGCGTCTCGATTCGAGCCCTCAGCCGTCTTTCTTGGCGGACCCGGCGAGCCGCTCGCCGATGATGCGGCGGAGCGCGAGCAAGTCGTAACGCGCGGGGCGATCGTCACCTTGATTGGCTACATCTTGCGCAATGGCGTCCACGACGCCGCGCGGCTTTTCCGGGATCTTGAGCGCGTTGCCGAGCTGCTCCAGCGCGGTTTGCTCGCCTTCGGTGACGATGCCGTCGAGTCGCGTGATCCAGGACGCGACTGCGTAGACGAACAGGCGATCCTCTTTCGACAAGTTTTTGCGATCGATCACGCCAATGTCCACCGGGTTCTTGGTCGCGGCTTCAATCTCGGCGATCTCGTCGATGTCGAGCCCCTCTTCGAGCGCGGTGCGCACGATCGCGTCCGCTTCTTCTTGATCGAGCTTGCCGTCGGCCCAGCCCACCGCCGCGAGCGCAATGTACACATCCCGACCGAGCCCAGTCTTCTGTTCCGTCATGGCAAAACCTCCGAGAACCTGAACTTTTATCACTCCCAGAACGCGCTACGCTAGCGCTGTGGTTCAAGTGCTCTACTTTGCGGCCTTGCGCGAGCTCACGGGCCGCGCCGAAGAACAGCTCGAGCTACCCGAAGGCGTGCGCACCGTGCGCGACTTCGTGCAGTTCCTCGAACGCACGCGCCCGGCCTTGAGCGGCAAAATGGCGGCAGTGCGCGTCGCGCTCGACGAAAGTTTTGCAAATGATTCGGATGCTTTGGAAGCCGCGCGCGTGATCGCGCTGATTCCACCGGTCGCCGGCGGCTAGCACCTCGTTGCTGGCTTCCGCGCACGAGGCTAAGGTCGCCGCGCGGTGTCTCTGGAGTTTCGCGTTGGCGCAGACGAAAACGGGCTCGGCGCTCGGCTCGGACCACTCGTGGTCACCGCCGTGCTCGCGCGCGTCGACGAGCGCGGCCGGCGCACGCTGAGCCGTAAACTCCCGCGCGCGATCCGCGCGGATCTCGACGACTCCAAGCGCCTCTTGTCGCACACCGATACCGCGCTCGGCGAAGCCTGGGCCCGCGCGCTCAGCCCGAAATCAGCGAATTGTCCGGCCGAACTATTCGAGCAACTGTCGCTCGAAGGGACCCGCGCGCTCAAAAGCCCCTGCGCCTCGCACGTCGCGAGCCAATGTTGGAACGAAACGCGCGAGGCCTTTCAGGCCGAGGCCGCGGTCGTCGCACGCGTGCAAAAGCACCGCGCTGCGCTGGCCGAACGCGGCGTGGAATTGCTCGGCGTGCGCACCAGCGTGCTCTGCACCAAGCATTTGAACGACGCGCGCGGCCGCGGAAAAAACCGCTTCATCGTCGACCTAAACGCGATGGAGTCTTTGGTGCTCGCGCTGCGCGAGCAAGCGGGCGCCGACGTCGAAGCCGTGTGCGGCAAAGTCGGCGGCATCGCCGAGTACTCGAAATTCTTCGGACCGCTCGCGGGTCGCCTGCACGCGATCCTGGGCGAAGGCCGCGCGCGCAGCGGCTATCGCTTCCCCGGCCTCGGCGAAATTCACTTCGTGCGCGACGCGGACGCGAGCGACCCTCTGGTCAGCCTGTCATCGCTGATCGGGAAATACGTGCGCGAGCTGTTCATGTCGCGAGTCGGCCAGCGCTACGAGCCAATCACCCTCACGGGTGATGGCTCGAGCGAACCGCGCCGCCCGAGCGGCTACAACGATCCGGTGACGTCGGGCTTCATCGAGCGCACCGCGCTCGTTCGGAGGAAGCAAAAAATCCCCGACCACTGCTTCGAGCGCGACGGGGCCGACGTGCCCATGGGCGAGGCTTGAGCGGGTGGCGGATCCGTCGCGAAGAATCTTAGCGGGACCGCTCGGGCTCGAAGTGGCGCGCTTCGGCGCGCCGCTCGCCCTCGGCATGGGCCTACAAACCGCGTTCAATTTGATCGACGCCTATGTGATTTCGCGCATCGGCGGGCAAGCGGCGGGCCCTGCGCTCGGCGCGATCGGCATTTGCGATCAGCTCGCCGCACTCGGCACCATCGTCAGCTATGGGCTCAGCGTCGCTACCGGCACGCTGCTCAGCCGCAAAGTCGGAGAGCGCGATCAGGAAGCGGTGAAAGAGATCGCTTGGCAGTCCTTGATCGTGATTTTCGCGCTCTCGCTCGCCTTTGGGATTGTGGGAATTTTTGGCGCAGAGCTCGTGCTACGCGACCTAGTGGGGGCCAAGGGCGACGTGGTGAAGCAGGGCGTGCCGTATTTGCGCGTGATGCTCGGCGGCTCGTTCACCATTTTCCTGCTCATGCATTTGACCAGCGTGCTGCGCGCGCTCGGCAGCAGCAAAACGCCGGTCAGTTTGCTCGTCGGCTCGAACTTGCTCAATTTCTTGCTCGCGGTGGTGATGGTCTACGGCCCGGGCGATTCGCCCGGCTGGCTCGCCTGGGGGCGGCCGATCGCGCACGTGCTCGGCATTCCGCGCATGGGCCTGATGGGCGCGGCTTGGGCCACGCTGATCGCGCGCGGCACCGCGCTGATTCCACTCTGCGCGATCATGATGAAGCGCTTCGGCCTGTTCAGCACGAGCTCGCGCCAGAAAGCCCAGCGCGACACCATCGCCTCGATCGTGCGGCTCGGTTGGCCCTCGAGCGCGCAGCTCGTGGTGCGCATCCTAGCCATGCTCTTGACGCAAACCCTAGTCGCCCGAGCCTTCACCACCCAAACCGATCAAAGCGCGACCACGGCGCTCGGCATCGTCTTCCGCCTGGAGACGATGGCGCTGTTCGTCGGGCTCGGCTGGGGCAGCGCGGCGCAAACCTTCGTCGGCCAAAATCTCGGCGCTCAAAACCTCGAACGCGCCAAGCAGAGCGGTTGGTATGCGGCGCTCTACAATTCGCTGATGATGGCCGCGCTCGCGCTCGCGTACACCGTGTACGGCCGGCAAATCGTCGGCTTCTTCGATGCGGATCCGGACGTCGTGCGCCCCGCGCTCAGCTATTTCCGCTGGGTCGGCGCAAGCTACATCGGGCTCGGCGTCGGCATCGTGCTCGGCTCGGCGATTCAAGGCGCCGGCGCGACGCTGCGCGCGCTCTTGCTCGACGCGCTCGTCATTTTCGGCTTTCAATTGCCGGCGAGCGTGCTCTTCGTGCTCTCGAAAGACGCAAGCTACGTCGGAGTTTGGCAAATCGTCGCGCTGACGTATTGCCTGTTCGCGCTGGTCTACGTGCTGAGTTACCGGCGCGGGCGCTTCTTGGAGAACGCGAA
>DASYCL010000028.1:0-6441 GCA_036500245.1 Polyangiaceae bacterium
CCAAAGCCGACTACGACTCGGGCAAGCTCCTGTACGGCGACGGCGACTATGCGGGCGCGCGCGTGAAGTTTCAGGCGGCGTTCGATTTGAGTCAGGATCCGCGGCTGCTCTGGAACATGGCCGCCTGCGAAAAAGGTCAGCGGCACTACGCGAAGGTCGTCACGCTGGTCAAAAAATACCTCGAGCTCGGTGGTGCGTTGCTCGGCGAAGACGATCGCAAGGACGCGAACGACTTGCTGAGCGCGATCGAGTCGTTCACCGTCGGACTTGCGATCAACGTCGACGAAGCGGGCGCGCAGATCTTCGTCGATGGCGAGCCGGTAGGCGAATCACCGCTCGCTGTGCCGGTCACCGTGGACATCGGCACGCGCCAAATCGAGGTCAAAAAGCCTGGGTTTGCGCCATTTTCCCGGACCGTGCCGGTCGGTGGCACGAAGCAAGCCGTGCTCGACGTGAAGCTCACGCGCGAAGTGCACGAAGGCGTGCTCGCCGTCGGCGCGCCGGCCAAGGCAACGATCTTCATCGACTCGAAAGCGGTCGGCGTTGGAAGTTTCGTCGGCAACCTCGCGAGCGGTGGACACACGCTGCGCGTGGACGCGCCCGGCTTTCGTTCCTACCAAAGCGAAGTCGTGATTCAGGATCACGAGCGTCGCGACGTGGACGTCGTGCTCGAGCCGATCGCCGCCGCGTCCGCTGCGCCTGCGGAACCGGAAGGCGCCTTGCACGGGCTCGAGCTCGGCGCGTATTTGGGCTACGGCACGCAGTCGAATCACATGCATGTCGACATCGACAACAACAACGGTTCGAATGGAATGACGCAGGGCCAGGATCAAACCGCGACGGTCAATTTCATTCCCATCGGCATCGACATCGGTTACCGGCTCGGGCGCCCGACGTATTTGGGTATTTTCGGTGAAGTCGGCACGCTCGATCGCTCCGGCACGTGCGGCGTCGCGCGGCACGGCCCAAACGAGGATTTTCCGGGCGACCCGGCCGTGCGCTATGGATACACCAACTGCGTGATGTTCAAGGCCGGCGTGGTGCTCGCGTTTCACCTGCTGCCGCGCACCATCGTCGATCCGTACTTCGGTTTCGAAGCAGCGGTTCACGCGAGCGACGCGCACTTTCGCAGCTTCGATCCGCTCACCGGGCAAACCACCGACGGCACGGACAGCAACGGTTCGTTCCAGCCGGCGTTTCGCATCGGCGTGGATAGTCATCCGCTGCCTGGGCTCGGCGCCGGAATTTTCGCGAGGCTCGGTCCGGTTTTCGGCGGCGAAGGCAAACCGAGTGACAGCAACGGGAACAACTGCCCGCAGAACAACAGCCAACAGAACGGCTCGACGAGCGCTTGCCCCACGGTGAACACGAGCACCGACGTCGGCACGCAAGTCTCGTTCGGCATTCGCGCCGCCTACACCTTCCAATGAGCCCGAAGATCACTCCATTGCCTCGACCGAAGCAGCGCTCGCTGCGCGCGCTGGGCGTCATTGCGAGCGCCTTCGTCGTGACCGCGCTCGCGGCAAGCGGCGGCTGCTCGAACTTCTTCGGCGCTGGGCCGGATCCGGCAGCGGACGGCCGCGTCGACGCCAGCGCTGTCGGCGGTTCGGGCGGCTGTAGCCCGCTCGCCTCGCTCGATCCGACCGGCAATGGCGTCGGTTGCGAGGCGCTCTACGACTGCTTGCGCGCGCACTGCGACCCCGAGCTTCGCTCCTGCTTCGGCAGCAACTACCAAAGCCAGAGCTTCAGCGGCTCGCTGTGCGAGGGCGTCACTTCGTGCGTGCTGCAAAACCAGTGTAGCCCCGGCAACAGCTGCGCAAAAGCAGCAAAAAATGGTTGCCCGACTTGCCTCACCCAGCTCGTCAGTTGTGAGCAGTCGACCTGTCAGGGCATGTGCAACGGCCAAGGCGGTAGCGGCAGCAGTGGCGCGATCACGCTCGTCCCGAACGTGCAAGTGAGCGCAATCGCGCTCGATCCGGACACCGTTTACTTCGCAACCCAACAAGGCCTCGCCAAGGTCGGCAAAGACGGCACTGGCGAAATCGGGCTCAGCGCGCTTTCGCAACCGAGTGGGCTCGCACTCGACGCGAACAACTTGTACGCGATCGACGGCGCGAATAACTCGCTCGTCGCGCTGGCAAAGAGCGGCACGCCTCACCAAACCACGCTCGGCAGCTGGATGTGCGGCGGCGGCCCAGGCTCGCTCGTGCTCGACAGCTCGGGGATTTATCTCACGAGCGGTCCGACCTTATTCAAGATTCCAATCGCCGGCGGGTCGGTGAACTTTTTGGCAAGCGATGGTTCGTCGAATGGCGGACCGGGCTACGGCACGCGTCTCGCGGCAGACGACCAGTACGCCTACTACATCGCCAATGATCAAGATGGCGGCGTTCAGCCAGGCCATCAAGCGATCAACGGCATCCTGAAAACTTCAGCACTCCCCGGCAACGGCTGCAGCAATCAAGTCGGCACGCACCTCACCGATGCTGACGGCACGATCATGGCCGTCTCGCTCGCCGCGCAGCAGAGCGAAAAAGTCCTATTTTTCTCGGATCTCACCTCGAATGGGCTCACGGCAATCCTGGAGCTCCGCGCTCTGATCTTGATCTCGCCGCTGCGAAGCTCCACGGCGGGCACGCTCGCGATGTTGCAAGCGCCAACCACGTCGAACAACCCGACCGCGGGCAGCCCCATCATCGCCGATCCAGATGGCGGCTACCTCTACGTCGCTGGCTTCGACGGCATCTATCGTATCGCGTGCAACATCGGCTCGTGCGGCTCACCCGAAATGTTCGTTCCCGGCGCAAGCGCCAGTGCGCTGGCATTCGACGGGCAGTATCTCTATTACGGCGATCAGAGCGGCGGCCAAAATCCACCGGGCCTGCGGAAGATCGCGAAGTAAGTCGTGCGGAACTCGCGAGTGGCGGCCAACCGTTGTGACATTTCTGCTGATTGCGAGGGCGACAGCGGCGTGAAATAATCTCGCCATGTCTCTCTCGAGCGCATTGGCGAATGCCCAGTTCCGGAACCATTTTCACGCTTGCGCGTTCGTAAGCGATCCGAGCGAAGAGCGCGATTCGATCGATCCGTTCTTCGTCGAGGGGATGCAGCGCGGCAACAAGGCGGTTTATATCGTCGACCCCCTGCATCGAGATGAGCATGACCGGCGGCTGCGCGCCTCCGCACCGTCCAACGATTTGCTCGAAGTGATCACTTGGAACGACGCGCACCTCAAAGGTGGCAGCTTCGACCGTGAGCGAATGATGACGGGTCTGGACGAGTTGATCCGCGAACACGCCGCCACCGGACGACCGCCGATGCACCTCGTCGGTCAGATGGGATGGGTGTTTTCGAATCCTCCCGGCATCGATCAACTCGTCGAGTACGAAGCGAACGTGAACGAGGTGTTGAACCGCGGACGCACCCCGACCATCTGCGTGTATGACGTTCGTCGCCTGAGCGGTTCGATGGTGATGGACTTGCTGCGCGCTCACCCGCTCACGGTGATGAACGGCGTGGTGCACGAGAATCCGTTCTATACGCCGGCCGACGAAATGCTGCGGGACATTCGGCGTCGCTCCGCGGCGTCGTGATCCGATGACAGAGCGCTCGTCGACTGCGGATGGCGCAAAGCTCGAGCGTTGCGTGCGCGACCTCGCGACTCTGAACGCGCTCCCGTCGATGTGCGTTGGGCGTTCGCCCGACGAGACGATCACGATTCTGGTCGACGCCCTGCCGACGGTGCTGACGACCAACCTGCTTTGCGTGACGGTCCCCGGGCCCGTCGGGAAACGCTACGGTTGGCTCGATGGCGCGCCGCTCACGGTCGCCGAGATCCACGAGCTTACCGACTCGGCCTACGTGGACGGGAGCGATCTGGTCCTTTATTGTCGCGATCGAAAGCTGTTTTGCTTGCAGCTGGACGTCCCGATTGGCAACGAAACCGGACGCTTGGTGGCGGGCCGTGACACGCCGCTCGATCCGGGGACGGATCGCGTGCTGTTCCGCAGCGCGGCGAATCTATTCGGTACGACTTTGCAAGCCGCGAACGTGCTCGATACGGCGCGGCGCAAGGACGATTTCATCGCCATGCTCGGACACGAGCTCAGGAACCCGCTGGCGTCGGTTTTGGCGGCGGTCGAGTGGCTGCAACAGAAAGGCGTGATCGGGCGCGAGCATCGCGTCATCGAACGCCATACGCGCCACCTGGCGCGCCTGGTCGACGATCTGCTCGACGTGTCGCGCGCCGCGCGCGGCCAACTCGAGCTCCGCAGCGAGTACGTTTCGCTCGCGCTGGTGCTCGAACGCGCGGCGGAGATCGCCGAGCCGCTCGTCCGGCAACACAAACATTCGCTGCACGTGGCGGGCGGCGAAAGCATCACGCTGTACGCGGACGCGGTTCGTCTGGCGCAGCTCTTCGGCAACCTGCTCACGAACGCCGCGAAGTTCACACCACCCGGTGGTCAGATCGCCGTCTCCGTCGAGCGCAGCGGCGACCGGGTGCGCGTGCGAATCAAAGACAATGGACGCGGAATCGAGCGCGAGCAGCTTTCGCGCATCTTCGAGCCGTTCGTGCAGATAGAGCCCAATCTCACGCCGTCGAATGGCGGGCTCGGCCTCGGACTCGCGATCGTTCGCACGCTGGCCGAGCGCCACGGAGGCAGCATCACCGCTGATAGCGAAGGACCTGGTCGCGGCTCGACTTTCAGCGTCGAGTTGCCCACGGTCGAAGCTCCGCCTCGACGCGCCTCGAACGCGGTCAAACCCCAAAAATCGGCACGCGCGGGGATACGCGTGCTGATCGTCGACGACAACGCCGACATGACCGACTTACTTTGTGGCACCCTCGAGTTGGAGGGCTTCGAGACCGCCGCAGCCTACGACGCGAGCTCGGCGCTCGAGCAATGGCCCCAATTCCAGCCGCGGGCCGCGATCCTCGATCTCGGCTTGCCGGGTATCGACGGTTGCGAGCTCGCTGCCGCGCTCCGCGCGCGCTACGGCCCGGAGCCACTCTTGATTGCCGTGACCGGCTACGGCCAAACATCTGATCGCGTACGCGCTACCGAGGCCGGTTTCGACATGCACCTCGTGAAGCCGGTTAGCGTAGCGGAGCTCGCGCGCATCCTCGATGAGCGCTGTGTCCTCGCGCGGCCGAAGGATCCGCCCCACACGGTGGCGGACGAAAAAACTTGCGAGGTTTGAGCTTCTCTCCCTCGGGAGACAACGCGTTACTTTGCCGTGTCTTTGCCCCGCGCGTAGTCGAGCATCTCTTTGACTTCCAGCTGCTGCGCGTCGATCGGAAAATCGTGGGCTCGGCGGGCCTCGGGATTGTCGAATTTCAGGGAGACTTTGTAGAGCTCATAGCGTCCGTCCGCGGCAACCCCGACGCATTTGTCGCGAATCGATTGCATCTCTTTGGCGTCGAATGGCGTGAAGCCTTTGGCGATGGCGAGGTTTTGCTCGAAGCGATCGCCTGATTCCATGTCAACAGAATCGAGGGAGGCTCATGCCCGCATCTCCGTCTCTTCTTTCGCGCCAGCGCGCGAACCTTGGCAGCCGAATGCCCGGACATAATACAAAACCGGCAGATCCGCCGGGCTGATCACGGTTTTCGAAAGCGAGGCGGCCACGTTAAAACTGACCGAACAGGCGCCAGCCGCGTCACCCGACGCGCGAGCGGCCAATCGCTGATTTCCGCGTGGGGCTCAAAAACATGTCAGAGATACAATCACTCGGTGACGAGTCTTCGCAGCGACAAAAAGCCACTCACGCGGCGCCCCAACTGGCACCGGAACTGCACTTCGAGCCGCGATGGCGACACGAAAGCCGACGCACGAAAACGGCGCCGAGCCATTTGTACCCGAGCACATTTCGCTGAAAACCCTGCAAGAGTCAGCGAAAAGCTGCCAGGGCTGCCCGCTCTATTTGCACGCGACGCAGACCGTGTTCGGCGAAGGCCCCACAGCGGCGCGCGTCGTCTTCGTTGGCGAGCAACCCGGTGATGCCGAAGATCGCGAAGGGCGTCCGTTCGTGGGTCCAGCGGGGAAAATCTTCGACCGCGCGCTCGCCGCCGCGGGCATCGCGCGCAGTGAAAGCTACGTGACGAATGCCGTGAAGCACTTCAAGTTCGAACAGCGCGGCAAAGCGCGGCTGCACAAGCGCCCCAAGCCCGGCGAAATCGGCGCCTGCTCGCCCTGGCTGCACGCCGAGCTTCGTTTGATCCAGCCCGACGTCTTGGTTTTGCTCGGCGCGACCGCGGGCCAGGCGCTGTTCGGCTCGAGTTTTCGTGTCGGCGCCTCGCGCGGCAAGAAACTGCCGAGCGAATGGGCCAAAGTGGTGCTGGCAACGGCGCACCCATCGTCGATTTTGCGCGCGCCATTGCACGAAGATCGAGAGCGCGCATTCGACGAGTTCGTCGCCGATTTGAAGCTCGTTGCACGC
>DASYCL010000029.1:0-1637 GCA_036500245.1 Polyangiaceae bacterium
CACTGGGCAGAAAGAGCTCAGCATCATGGCGGCAATGACGCCGACCGAGCGCGCGCAATTTCTCAACCGCGTGTTGGGATATGAGCGGCTCAGAACGGCGCAGGGACTCGTGCGCGATCGTCGGAGCGCGATTGTCGCCGAAACGAGCGGCCTCAAAGCGGGGATGCCGGATCGGGACACCGTACAGCGATCGGTGAGCGAAGCGGAAGCGCGGCTAGGCATCTCTCGCAAACACGCGACCGCGGCGGAGAAACGGCGCTCGGCGTCGAGGCTCGCGCTCGACGAGCTCGCGCCTCGATGGGCAGCGCTTCAGCTCGAGCGCGATCTCGCGCAAGCGCTCGCGTCGGAGATCCGCGTCGTCGACAACGATCGCGCGACGGCGGAACGCGAAGTCCAACGCATCGAGCGTGATCTCGCAGACATCGCTACCGCGCGCGCCGCCCTCGAAGCGCTGAGCGTTGAGCTTCAGCCGCTGCCGGCGCTCCAGTCGGAGCTGAAAGAGCTCGAGCGAAGTCGAAATGAAGAAGCGCGGCGTGGCACGCTTGTCGAAACCGTTCGCGGTGTCGCGCTCGAATTGCAGCGACTGCGGGACCGGCACGCGGCAATCGAAAGCGCGCCAACCGCGGCGGCGGAGAATGGCGTAGGGCTGGCGACTGCGCGCGCCGACGCTGAGCGAGTGGCGAGTGAATTTGAGATCGCGAATACCGAGTGGGTGCGCGACAAGCAGGAAGCGGACACCAAGCGACAAGCCCTTCGCGATCAACTCAAGGACGTCCAGCAGCAGCGCGAACAGATCGTCGAGTTGGGTGAGGACGGCATTTGTCCGATCTGCACGCAGAAGCTCGACACGCATTTTCGCGACGTGCTCGCCGAGTTGGATCGACAAATCGAGACGATCACCGTCGAAGGCAAGTATTACAAAGGTCGAATTGAACAACTGACATCCACGCCGCCGGATGTCGCGGCGCTCGATCTGCGCCGCAAAGAGTTATCCGCGGCACTGCCTGGTTTCGAACGGCGTCAAGCTGAGCTGCAACGCGAAGTGAAGGAGCTTGCGTCGCTCGCGCCTGAGATTGTCGCAAAGGAACAGCGTCTCGCCGCAGTGACCGCCGAGTTGGAGACGATCGCGGTCGTCTACGATGCGGCACGTCACGTAGAGGTGAAGCGCCTCACCGAACGCCTCGCGCCACAGGCTGCTCGCGTGGCGACGC
Organism: Polyangiaceae bacterium; assembly: GCA_036500245.1. Classification (GTDB taxonomy): domain Bacteria; phylum Myxococcota_A; class Polyangia; order Polyangiales; family Polyangiaceae; genus PMG-095. The sequence goes on from DASYCL010000029.1 coordinate 1,212, forward strand.
TTGCGGCGCAGCTTGACCGTGAACCGAAGCTCGCTGAAGAACGAGATCGCGCGCGAGCGGGTTTGACGGAGATTGTCGTTCGGTTGAGCGAGCTGGAAGCAAGACGCACTGCGGCGCCGTTCTCCGAAAACGCGTTCGCTGAAATGCGTGCGACGTATGAAGGGACGGCGGCGGAGCTTCGGTCGGCGGAACTGTCGGCGGTGGCCGCCGAATCGGAGCTATCGGCAGCGACGGGCGCATTGGATGTGGCGAATGCGACGCGTGCGGAGTTAGCAAAGAATGAAGAACGCCTGGCTGTGCTCGTCGCGGACAAGCGGTTGCACGATGAGTTGGATAAAGCATTCACCGATCTGCGCGCCGATCTCAATCAGACGTTACGTCCCGAAATCTCGGATCTTGCGAGTCGGTATATCCGAGAGCTTACAG
>DASYCL010000030.1:0-2377 GCA_036500245.1 Polyangiaceae bacterium
CCTCGGCAGCATTGCGGTCGGCGTCACCCTCGGGCTCGTGCTTTCGATTTACCTGCGCTTGGTCGGACGACAACTCTTGCTCGTGCTGCTCGCGATCGGTTTCGGCTTGAGCGACACCTTCAGCTACATCCACGTCGATGCGCTGCTCGCGTTTTTGTCCGCCGGCTTCGTCGTGCAAAACCTCTCCGATCAAGGCGAGAAGCTGCTCCACGCGATCGAACAGACGGGTAGCGTCGTGTTCGTGGTGTTCTTCGCCACGGCGGGCGCGCACTTGAACATTCCGCTCCTGCAGCGATTTTGGCCAGTCGCGGTCACGCTGTGCGCGAGCCGCGCGATCTTCACGTACATCGCCGGTCGCATCAGCAGTCGTGTCGCCGAAGACACGCCGCTGCTCAAGCGCTGGGGCTTTTCCTCATTGGTCTCTCAGGCGGGGCTCGCGCTCGGCCTCTCGGTAGTGGTCACTCGTGCGTTCCCCGTGCTCGGCGAAGGGTTCCGCTCGCTGTGCATCGCGGGCATCGCGATCAACGAGATGCTCGGCCCGATCCTGTTCAAGTTTGCGCTCGATCGCGCCGGCGAAACCGACACCCACGAAGCCGCGGTCCGCCCGAGCTTGGCGCCACCAGCTCCCTGAACGAGTCGTTAGGAATGTTGATAAGTCCAAATTTATCAAGGGGTTGCGTGTTTGTGGCGAATTCCACAGTTTTTCTATTCGTTTAGTAGAGTTATGCTCGTTCGCACACGCCGATGATTGATCCGACCGTCGCAATTGCGGGCCTCTTCGTGGGCTTCGTCGTGGGCCTCACCGGCATGGGTGGCGGCGCGTTGATGACGCCGATCTTGGTGCTCTTGTTCAAGGTGCAGCCTTTGGCGGCGGTTTCGAGCGACATCGTGGCCGCGCTCGTGATGAAGCCGGTCGGCGGCGGCGTGCACTGGCGCCGCGGCACCGTGAACACCGAGCTCGTCAAATGGTTGATGCTCGGCTCGGTGCCGTCCGCGTTTTTGGGCGTTCTCTTGCTCAAAGTGTCGGGGCAGGGTCAGGGTTTGCAGGAGCACGTGCGGCTCGCGCTCGGTTTGGCATTGCTCGTCGTGGCGGCGGGCCTGATCATTCGGCCTCTGCTCACTCGCGGGCGCAAAGCCGGCGACAGCATGGTGCCGCTCGAGATCAAAAAATTACCGACTGTGCTGATCGGCGTCGCGGGTGGCTTGGTCGTCGGGCTCACTTCGGTGGGCTCGGGCTCGTTGATGATCATCTTGTTGCTCGTGCTTTACCCGAAGCTGCGTTTGTCGGAGCTGGTCGGCACGGATTTGGTGCAAGCGATTCCGCTCGTGGCTTCGGCCGCGCTCGGCCACGCGTTCTTTGGCGACTTCCACTTCGCGCTCACGGCTTCGATTTTGGTGGGCAGCGTGCCGGGCGTATTCCTCGGTGCGCAGCTCTCGTCGCGCGCTCCGGATCGCTTGATCCGTCCGGCGCTGATCGTCGTGCTGCTCGGCTCCTCACTGAAGCTGCTCGGCACGAGCAATTTGGTCTTAGGCTTGGTTTTGGCCTTGTTCGCCGTGGCTTACGTCGCAGTGCTGCTCAGCGAGCAGCGCGGCAGTCGCGCCGCCGTGCCGGCCTTGAAGAGCTGAGCGCCGTCGTCCACGCGGCCCCATGCCGCGAAGCACTGGCGCACGCGAGCCGCTTCGAGGCGACCCCCAAACCAAACCTGAGCGTTCATCGCCTCTGCGTCTCTTCTTCTCTTTCTTTTTCGCGCCAGAGCACGCGCGAAAGGGGCTCGGGCCCGCCTGCCCGGAAATGAAACAAAGCTACTGATTCGCCGGGCTGATCACAGTTTTCGAATGAGAGGCGAGTAACGAGAACTGACCGACGCGCTTCGTGACACCCGAAGGGGTGAACAGGCGTCCGTCGCGTCGCGCGACGCGCAAGTGGCCAAGCGCTGATTCACGCGCAGGGCCAAAAAACACCCAAATACAAAGAACAAATCAGAACCAAACTATTTTGCCAAGCGCCAGATGCTCGCGCCGGATACCCAAAAAATCGAAACGCTGTCTTGGATCATCGCGCCCGCTCCACCTGGCTGAGTCGGCGCGATCACTTCGGGGGGCGTCGCACAACCCGAGTGCGGGCAACGTTGGATCGAAGCGACAGTGGCGCTGTTTTGGAAGCCAGTTTCGATATAGTAGAGGTACTGGTCGTCGGCGACCATGCCCGCGACGGAGTTGCCGAGCGCGGCCATCGCCACGAATCTCGGCGGCGCTGCACCGCCGAGCCCGTTCGGTAGCGGCACTTTGAAGATCGAGTGATAGTCGGCTTGCGGGACATTGATGACGTTGCCTGCGAAGTAAGCCGTGGTGCCGCCGATCGCGAACGTACCGAGCT
>DASYCL010000031.1:0-13006 GCA_036500245.1 Polyangiaceae bacterium
CCAGCATTCGCGAGCATGGCTGGCTTCGAGCAAGGGCCGATTTTGCACGGTCTTTGCACGTATGGATTCATCGCGCGCGCACTGATACAAGAGCTGTGTGCTGGCGACGCGAGCCGATTGAAGCGGCTCAGCGCACAATTCAGAAAACCGGTTTGGCCGGGCGAAGTAATCCGCACCGTGGGCTACGAGCTCGGCGACGGCCGAGTCGCACTGCAAGCCTTCGCCGGCGGTCGCGAAGATCCGGTGATCACCTCTGCTTACGCCGAAATTTAAGGTTTCCGACACTCGGAGAAGACCATGAGCGACGAACTTCCCAAGAAGGTTTTTTCGGTTCCCCCGCCGCCGACGGACGAGATCGACAGCGAATGGGGCGGCAAAAGCGGCGACGAGAAGTCGAGCAAGACCGCCAGCGAAGCCGCCGAAGCAGGCACGGCGCCCAAGAGCGACGCAGGTCTGCCCGGCGCCGAAGCGCAACTCAAAGCCGAGCTCAAAGGTCAGAACGAAACCGCAGCAGCGCCGAGCACGCCTCCGCCCGCCCGCGTCGTCGAAGAAGATGACGATGACGATGATGAAGAGGACGATGAAGACGAGGATGAGGACGATGAGGACGACGACGACGACGAGGATGAAGAGGACGAGGTGGACACGAAGCGCCGCTCGCAAGGCAGCCACGCACCCGTAACTCGCAGCTCACGCGTGGCCGCGGCGGACGATTGGATCCCGGATTGGGGACCCTGGCTCGTGCTCGGCGCGCTGGTTGTGCTGGGCATTGCCGGCGGACTCGGCGCATTTGGTCACCACGCGGCAGGCAGCGACGAAGCCAGCGCAACCACGGCGGGCGCAACGGAAAAATCTAAGACTGCGAAGACTACGGCCGCAGCTGAGGCGAACGCGCCCAGCTCGATCGAAGCGAGCCACTTTCTCGTGCAGTACCAAGGCTCGACGCGCGCACCCGCCACCATCACGCGCACGAAAGAAGAAGCCAAAAAGCGCGCCGAAGAAGGCCTCGCCAAGGTGAAGAAAGGCGAAGATTTCGCGAAAGTCGTGGCCGAATATTCGGACGAGCCCAACGCGGGCCCGCGCGGCGGCGCCCTCGGTTCGTTCACGCGCGAGACCATGATCAAGCCGTTCGCGGACGCGGCGTTCAAACTCAAGGTGGGGCAAGTGTCCGGCATCGTGGAGACTCCGTTCGGGTTCCACGTAATCAAGCGCACGAAGTGAGCGTCGTGCACTTTCGCTCGAGCGTTTTTGGCATGACCGAGAGCGCGCTCGCGTTGTGCGCGCTTTTACTGTCCAGCGGTTGCGTCTTGACGACGTTCGAAGGCGCGGGCGATCCGCCGCGCATCGCGCCGCCGCCAAACCCGATCGTCCCGGCCGAACAGCGTCAAGCCGCGCACAAACCGGCCGCGAATTTGTCGCTCGATGCCGCGGCGCCGACCGAAGTCGCCGCGCGCCACTTGCTCGTTTCCTACAAGGGCGCAATGCACGCGCCGCCCGGCGTCGGGCGCAGCAAGGAAGAGGCGCGCGCGCGCGCCGAGGAAGCCGACAAGCGTGCCAAGGCCGGCGAAGATTTCGCCGCGCTGGTCAAAGAGTATTCGGACGAACCGGGCGCAGCCGAACGCGGCGGCGATCTCGGCAAATTCGATCGCCAAACGATGGTGCCCGCGTTCGCCAACGCGGCCTTCGCGCTCAAAGTCGGCGAGATCTCCGACGTCGTAGAGACTCAATTCGGCTTTCACGTAATCCTGCGCACCGAATAGCCGCGCTGGGTCGCACCAAGCGGCTCAGTCTCGGATCAGATTTTTGGCAATCACCATGCGCTGCACTTGGCTCGTGCCTTCGCCGATTTCGCACAGCTTCACGTCCCGCAAGTGACGCTCGATGTCGAACTCGCGCGTGTAGCCGTAGCCGCCGTGGATCTGCATGGAGTTGTTGCACACGCGCGTAGCGGCTTCGCTCGCGTAGAGCTTGGCCATCGACGCTTCGGCCGTAAAACGCCGGCCGTTATCCGCGAGCCACGCGGCGCGATGAATCAAGAGCTCGGCTGCGTCGAGCTCTGTCTTGCCGTCGGCCAAGAGCCATTGAATGGCTTGAAATTCGACGATGCTCTTGCCGAACGCGTGGCGATCTTTGGCGTAGCGCACGCCCATCTCCAGTGCGCCGCGACCGAGCCCGAGCGCCATCGCCGCGATCGACACGCGTCCGCCATCGAGGATGCGCATCGTATCGAGAAACCCTTGATCGATTTCACCGAGGCGGTGCGCGTCCGACACGCGCACGTTGTCGAGCGTGACTTCGACGGTATCGCTCGAACGACAGCCGTATTTTTCGAGCTTCTTGCTGGCGGCGTAACCCGGCGTCTTCGTCTCGACGATGAACGCGGTGATGCCATGTTGCGCCGGGGCATCCCGGTTGCTGCGCGCGAGCACGACGCAAAACCCCCCGACCGAGCCTTGAGTGATGAACATCTTGGTGCCGTTGATGATCCAATCGTCACCGTCACGCACGGCCGTGGTTTTGAGGCCTGCGCTGTCGGAACCGGAGCCAGGCTCGGTCAACGCCCACGCCGCAAGCCATTCGCCCGTCGCAGCTTTGCTGAGATATTTTCGCTTTTGCGCTTCGGTCCCGAAGCGGAGCACGTGCCCCGTGCCGAGCCCGTTGTGGCTCGCGACGGTGAGCGCGAGCGAGCCATCGACACGCGCGCATTCTTCGACGCAAATCGCGTAGGCAAGCATGTCCATGCCGGCTCCGCCGTACTCTTCCGGGATGCGAATACCGAGCAGGCCGAGCTCGGCCAAGCCGCGCACGAGCTCGTGCGGAAACTGCTCTTCGCGATCCCAGCGTTTGGCGTGCGGACGCACTTCGCGCTCGCAGAACTCGCGCACTTGAGCGCGCAATACCTGGTGATGTTCGGGAAGCTCGAAATCCACGGCGTTACTTCGAGCATAGCCCCGGCGCGCGGATTTTTCCCGTCAAGGTTTGTCGTTCGTCTCGGAGCCGGCGCCGACCGTCTTTGCTTGGGACAGGATTGCCTTCACGCGTTCGAGTTTTTTTGCCTCGGGTACGCGCGCTGCGTCCGCTTCGGATTTCCCGCGCAGAACGAAGACTTCATCACCTACACCTACGACGGTGCCGCCCTTTCGGCCGACGACCCAGCCGACGAGCGGTGACGATTCTTCTTCGCGCACCGAGAACGAAATCGCGTCGACGCCGGTATCTTTTAGCGCTTTGGCGCCGTCGACTTTGCGCAGCGTCTTGAGCACATCTTTGGCGGAATCTTCGTCCGGGCGCAGCAGTGAAAAGACGCGATAGCGCTCGCTGCCGTCTCGATAAAAGCCGACGGCGCCGGGCCCGACACCAGCGATGCCGAGCACGTCCTTCGCCGCGAAACTGATGCCCATGGGCAAGCGTTGCGCGGTCGGCAAAATGCCCACGGCGGCGGGCGGATGCTTGTCGCCCGGCAACGCGTTGCCGATCGCAATCGCGATCGGCGGCAATGCGCGCTCAGCGCTCGCTTTCAATTGATTCGGCGGCTCGAGCTCGTTCGTGTAGCTAAGCTCGGCGACCATGTCTGCGCGCCACACGTAAGCGATGCCGGAACCGAGCGCGCCTGCGCCGCCCGCGTCGAGCGCAGCTGGGACGGTGTCGGCCGGATCCGCGTCGGCCACGACGCGCTTGGTAAAAAAACCATAAGCCCCCTCTGCGGTCGCGAAGCGCGACAAGTTCACGTTCACGGCGCCCGGCGATCCGTTGCCGTCGATGTAGCGCAGCGTGACCACTCGCCGTAGACCATAGCCTTTGTAGATTTCGCACTCGCCGTCGAAGAGCTCGGTGCACACCGCGTCGAGCGAGTTCGGCGCGTTCTCGCCGAACGCGCGCGCTTCGCTGTTCGGGTCGATGCAGTAGTCACCCGCCGTGCGCGGAAAGAACGCGGCGCTCGTCGTGTCCTTGACCGTGCCTCCACCTGCTGCGCACGCGCCGGGCTTCGAGCTCGCGATCGGCGGCGGTGCCACGCCGTGCTCGGCGGGTGCCTCTTTGTTTTTGCAAGACAGGGTCTGTGCGGCCAAAAGCAGGCCGATCACGAACGAGCGAGGGCGTGAAGTCTTGAACACGAGCGCGTTCTAGCGCCTTGCTCGAGCCACTGTCAGCAGTCCTCCGCCAGCCACGACCGGCCAAGGGCCCAGCAACAACACATCATCTTACCTCGCAAGAGTTGCAGAGCGGCGCAATCCTTTCTGACCGAGCGCGGTCAAAGTGTCGAAAAATATCGTAAAACCGGCTGATTTGCGGGAAAGGTCCCGGCACAACCCTTGCTCAAGGTGTACCGGACCCGTGGATTTCTTGCACTCGATCAGAACGCGCCGGCTCGGCTCGAAGCGCGGTTTCACGCTCGTGGAGTTGATGGTGGTGGTCGTGATCATCGGCATCATGGCGAGCCTCGCCGTGCCGCAAATCGTGGAGCGGCTGCGCGAGCGGCGTGCGAATCAAGCTGCCTCCGAGATCGCCTTACTCTACCGCAACGCGCGGCTCCGCGCGCTCGGCCAAGGTTTCGCCGTTCTGGTTCGGTACACCGCGGGCAGCGGCTTTCAGGTGTTCGAAGCCACGCCGTTCGGCAGCGGCGGCACCAACAACTGCACGCTGCAGATGCCTTTCAGCTGCTCCACGAACGCTTGGGCGGTTGCGGGCACGGACTACCGCGTCGTCGGCAGCTTCCAAAGTAGTGCGTATACCGGCGTCACCGAAGACGTGAGTGTAGCCGGTTCGAGCGCGACCACGCTCGATATGTGTTTCACGCCACGCGGGCGCGCGTTTTTTCGCGTGACCACGGCCAATGCGCTGGTCCCAATCACCCAGATGGTCGATGTTGCCGTCACGCGCACTGCGACCGGCAATGTTCGCAACGTGAGCGTGTTGCCGAACGGCATGGCGAGGCTGTCGCTGTGACATCAGTAGCCGCTGTCGCGCGCGGGTACACCGCAGTCGAGCTGTTGATGGCGATCTCGGTCTTCGGCATCGGCGTCGCCGGCATCATCTCGATGGAGAAGGTCACAAGCGCGTCCAATCAAGATGCGAAGAACCTCGCGATCGCGACGCACATCGCCGAATCTTGGCTCGACATGCTGCAAGCCGACGGCGCAGCGTGGAATAACCCTTCGCCTCAGAACAGCCTCAGCGACCTGTCGACGGACACCATTTGGCTGAACCAAGTCGTGAGCAATGCCAACGCGACCAGTTGGTTTCTGCCGCAGTACGACGCTGTCCGATTCAACTTCGGCCCGGCCTTCGACGCGCTCGGCAATCCGGTCAGCACCGCGAATTTGGCGAATGCCGTGTTTTGCTCGCACCTTCGGCTGTCCTGGCTTTACCCGGAGAATCCCGCGAGCGGCAACGGCTTGATCCGCGCCGAGGTGCGCGTGTTCTGGCTCCGCGACGGACAGAGCTCGCCGCAGGCGGGCGTGAACCCGTGCGCCCAGACCATGCCGATCAGCTCGATCAGCGGCAACACCAGCACGTTCCACTTCGTGCAAAAGATCACTGCGATTCGGGAGAACATGACGCAATGAAAACGCGCTCGGCTCCCCGGCGGCATCGCACCGCGAACGCTTCCGGCTTCACGCTCGTCGAGCTGATGGTCGCGCTCACGGGCGGGCTGTTCGTCTCGCTTGCGGTGTTCGCGCTAGCCCGCGACAGCGGGCGCTTTTATCAACGTGAATCGCGCCTGGCGAACGCGACGGTCGGCGCGCTCCTCGGTTTCGAGCGCCTGCGCACGGACATCGCGCGCGCGGGATTTCTGTCCACGCCGAACATCGCGCGCGACACCCACGTCTGCACGCAACCGAGCGCAAGCTGGCCGGCGGGACTCCGGGACCTCGCGAGCGTGCAGATTCAAACCGCGGCGGCCACGGGCGTGCTCGCGACGAATGGCCGCAATTTGCAATCGATCACGCTAGCTGGCTCGTTCGCTTCGAACGACGTGTATCCCGCGAAAATCGTCAACAACGGGCCGACCGTCAGCCTCTTCATCCGGCCCGGCTCGACGGCGCTGGCTCGCCTCGCAAACGGCCCTGTTGCCCCTACCGCTCAGATGATGCAGGCGGTGTTCGCCATCGGGCGCACGCTTCGCATCGTGCAATACGGCAGGCAATACTATGCGCAAATCTTGAATGCCACGGGCGGTAGCAATCCCGTTGTAATCGCAGACAACAACACGCCGCCACTTCAGTTTCGCTCCGGTTCGGCCACCGGCTGCGGACTGGACATCATTGGTTCCGGCGCGGGCGAAGCGACGATCAACGTCGTGAATTTCGTGCACTACGACCTGCGCAATTTGGCGACGAACAACCAAACGCCGCTCGGGCAAAGCAACTACGCTTCGCTCTACACCCAGAGCGCCAACGGTCCCGGCGAAGCCGGCCGCACCGAGCTCGTACGCGTGGAGCAAGGCGCGAACGCCCTGCCGATCAACGGCACGGAAGAACTCGTTGCCGAATACGCCGTCGATCTCGGCTTTCAGATCACCGCAGTGACCAACCTCACCAACGGCACCAGCGTCGCCGTGCAACCGGGTAGCGCGACGTTCACCAACTTCACCACCAACGTGTTCGGTACGGCGAGCCAGCCCGAGTTGATCCGCACGGTGCGCGTGCGCCTCGGCGTGCGTTCGCGCGAGAGCGATCGCGCCGCGGGCACGACCGCAGACAGCACCGCGGGCCCGAACCAAGGTTTGTTTCGCTTCAACATCGGCAGCGGCACGGAACCGTTCGCGCGCGTGCGCACGTTTCAGGCCGACGTCGCGCTCAACAATCAACGGGATATTTTATGGTGATCAGACAACGCGAGAAGCGACGTGAAGGCGAGCGCGGAGCGGCCGTATTCATCGTCGTCATGGTGCTGACATTGCTCACCGCGGTCGGCATTTTTGCGGTGCGCTCGACCAGCCTGGCTGAAGTCGCGGCTGGCTACGATCGCGAAGCGGCGCAAGCCACGCTCGTCGCGCAGTACGCCACCACCACGGCGGCCGCCTACCTCGCGACGCCCGCGGCGGACACGATCATCCGCGCGATGAACCCGCCGAATCTCTATTGCCAGAGCAACATGCAAATTCAGGCGCCGTGTTTCAAGATGACTTCGAGCATGCTCGAGACAAGCACGCTGCAACAGGGCAACGAAGATCTGTTCGAAACCAGCTCGCCGAGCTTGAACGCCAACCCGAACACCGTGTCGGCAGACTTCATGCTCGAGCTGACCGAGGCGGCGCGCTCCGGACAGCTGACTGCGGGGGACAATCATTCACCGGTGCAAATCACCGTCACCGCGATCGCTCAGGTTCAACAGGCCGGCGCCTGCGTGGGCGGCGTGGGCACGACGACCAACGCCGGGCAGCAAATGGTGCGCGCCCTGATTTCCGCAGGAAACCTATAACATGACCGAACCCGCACGAGACCCGTTTTCCCGATTTCGCGTGGCCTGGTTCCCTGCGGGCGCGCGCCTCGCCTCGGGCCTTGCAGTGCTCGCGGCTTGCCTCGGTTATGCCCAGCGCGGAGCGGCACAGGCGGATACGAACCCGCAGATGCCTAACGTGCTCCTCTTGGTCGATACGTCTGGGTCGATGGAGTACAAAACCTCGAGCAGCACGTTTCCCGCGTGTCGCTACAACGCCACCGGCTTGGTCCCGAACCCGCCGATGCTTTCGGAGAAGAGCCGCTGGATCGACATGGTCGAGATTCTGACTGGTACGATCTCGAACTACGATTGTCAGGCCATCGATCGCGGGTCGGCCGCCTTCAAATCCGAGTACCAGGTCAACACGTCGGCGACTTCGCCTTACGATTTTTTGTATTCAGATCCGTATCACCGGCCCATGAGCAGTGGCTGCGTGGTCGGGCCTGGCACACAGAATTTGCTCAATCCGGCGGATTTCCCGGCCAACGCCTTCAACTACCACGCTTACAACAACGTCAATTCGCCGTGCACGTTCGTGCAAACGCCAGACGGCATTTTGGACGGCTTCCAAGACACGATTCGCTTCGGCTTGATGACGTTCGATACCGATCCGAGCCCGGGCCAAGGTGAAGTCGGCACGTACAGTTATGTCGTCGGCACTTCGCACGTCGGCTTGCCCGCGGGCTGCATCACGCCGAGTCCAATGGAAGTCGGCGCACGCAATCAGTCGGCGCCCCCTTGGGAAGGGCGTTTGGTCGCGTTCGGTGATCCGAGCCCGGGTTCGCTCGATTACAAAACCAAGTCGCAGCAGATCAAACAGGTGCTGCGCTCGACTCGTCCGTACGGCGCGACGCCAATCGCCGGCATGCTCTCGGATGCGCGCGATTTCTTGTGGAACGACCATACGAACGATTTGGTCAACACCTCGCAGAAGTTCGGCCCTGCCGACGATCCGTACGTCAGTTGCCGCAAGACGCGGATCATCCTCTTGACCGACGGCCAACCGAACATGGACCTACGCGGCCACTGCAACGGCAGCGGCTGCCCGTTCGATCTGCCGGAGACGATCGCGGGATCGCTGGCGCAGGGCGACGGGGTGCATCCGGCGGTTCAAACGACGGTGATCGGCTTCGCGCTCAACACGTTGAACGTCGGCGCTTCGAACGTCGACTGCTCGAAGCTCACGAGCGGGGATATCGACGCGAACGCGGGCTCGTTGTGCAGCGCGAATCCGGACAATCCGACGCTACAGGCTTGTTGTACTTTAGCGCGCATCGCGATCGCGGGGGACAACACGCCCGGCGCGCATGCTTACTTCGCCAATGATCGGGATTCGTTGCGCAGCTACATTGCGGGAGCTTTGGCCGGGAATATGTCTTCCACGAGTCGCACCCAAGCGGCATCGTCGCTGGCAGCGGGGCTGGTTTCGCCCAACACCTTTGCCGCTTCATTCCAGATTACCGCCCGCTTCACGCCAGTGCCTTTCGAGCCGTGGTCCGGCACCCTCACGCGCACGCGCCAGGTCTGCGACCCCCAAACCCACGCAGCGAGCGTGGTCCAGCCCGATCCGAATGCGGGCGACTCTTTCGATCAGAACCTGAATAGCGGCGGCGGTCGGCCGCGCACATTTTACAGTGTCCAGGCTGCTCTTTCGGGCACGAACGTGTTCTCCGATCGCACGATTCGCCCGAATCTCGGCACCAGCGTCGACGGCGTCAGCGCGCAAACCGGAACGATGATCGGCGGCGATACCGCGTCGTCGTTCGTTTCGGATACGTCGCCGGCTTCGATGGGGCTCATCAACACGTCGTGTACGAATACGGTAGGCACCACGGTGACACCGATGACGGCGCAGCAGTGCCGCGATCGCTACATGAACTGGCTCGTCGGTTTACCCAACGGCACGACATACACGCGCTGTCCGAGCGGCGTGTGCAGCTTGCTCGGCGACATCTATCACTCGACGCCCGTGGTGGTATCGCAGCCCGCGGAGCAAACGCGCGACGAGAGCTACCAAGCATTCCAAGCTACTTACGCGACGCGCCCGGTGATGCTTTACACCTCGTCGAACGACGGATTTTTGCACGCATTCAAAGTTGCGAGCAACGTGGCGGGTGACACCGACAGCGTGAGCACGAAGAAGAACAACGAACTCTGGGCGTTCATGCCGCCGCAGGTCTTGCCGCACATCTCCTCGCAGTATCCGTTCACGCACCAGCTCTTGCTCGACGGCACGCCGGTCGTAAAAGACGTCGTCGCGCGCAAGACGACCGGCTCGTATCCGTACGTGTTCGAGCGCACGACCGCGGACGCGCAAGCCGGCCTGAGCCCGAGCGTCACCTGGCGCACGATCCTGGTTCAGAGCTTCGGCGCGGGATATCCGGGCTACTTCGCGCTCGATGTCACGAACCCGGATCAGGCGATGAACATCAACTCGGAAGCGGGTGGCCCCAAGTTCTTGTGGCAAATCACTACGGACGCCGCCGGCAACCCGCTGTTCGGTACCGGCGGCGGCACACCCGTCATCACCACGCTCTTGTTCGACGACGACAATACTGGCGTGCGCGAAATCCCAGTCGCGATTTTACCGGGTGGCCCGGGCGGCGCCGGGAACGCGGGCACCTCCGGCACGCCCGGCTGTGTGCGCCAAACCTCGACCGCGGATCTGTCGAAGTTCGGCGATTACCCGCCACGCTCGCGGGTGCCCTGTTACACCGCCAATCTCGGGGCGCGTTCGCTCACCGTGGTGCGGCTCGACACGGGCAAAATCATCCGCACGTTCCGCCGCAGCAAGACCGAATTGCCGGCTGCATATCAAGCGCGCGTGATCGAAGCCCCGCTCGATTCACCGATCACGGGTCAGCCGGTCGTGTTCCCCGCCGACGTGGGCGCGGTCACGGATCGCGCGTTCATCGGCGATCAAGACGGCACGATTTGGAAGGCGGATCTCTCGAACTCCTCGCCCGATCAGTGGAAGATGAGTTTGTTCTGGGACACCTTTCCGAACAAGTCCATCCACAGTCATCCAGCAGCCGGCTGGAACGACGGTCAACCGATCGTCAATGCGCCGGTGCTTTCGGTCGACACCAGCAACAACATCACGATCGCTGTTTCGACCGGCGACCAAAATGCGCTCGGCGCCGCGCCCAACATGCTGAACTACTTGTGGGCGCTGCGCGATCTGCCCGACGTCAATCACGTGTTCTTCGCCGATTTGCTGTGGGTGCAGCAGTTCGTCGGCGGCGAGCGCGTCACGGGTCCAATCTCGCTTTTCAATTCGGATCTGTACTTTACCTCGGTGACGCCGCCGTCGAACTCTTCGGTCTGCTCGTCCGGCAACACGAACCTGTGGGGCATGCACTACGCGACCCCGCGTGACGGCCTGGGCACCGTGGCACAACCCCCAGATCGCACGGTCGGCGGTAAAGCGGCGCCGTTCCTTGCTGCGTTCTCGACTACCGCGCAGTCGGTCTCGAGCACCCAGCTCCTCGGCACGGGCGTGCAAAATCAGGTCGTGATCTTCGGTGCAATCGTGGCCGAGGTTCCAACTTGTTTCGACACCAGTAGCACCCCGACCGACGCGTACCTCGGCGGGCACACGCAAATCTCCAACCTCAATCCCGGCAAGTTTCAGCTCATCGTGAACGTGGGCGGCACTAGCGGCGCGGGGAGCCCGGCCCAGATAAATACCGGTGGCAACCAGGCCGTGCACGTCGGCGCCGACGGCTCGGTCGCGATCGATCTCCCCGCCCTCGCCACACCATCGCACATCGACGCCTGGGCTTCGATCGTGGAATGATGCGAGACGTGCTCGATCGAGGGCTCGCATTCGGTGTCGCGCTCGCAGCTTGCCTGCCTTGCACGAGCTGCCGCCGCAACGCGACGCCCGTTCCAGCCGACTCGGCCACGAGCACGAGTTCGGCGGCGCCGGTCGATCGCTTGGCGCCAAATGAGCTCGCGGTCGGCACGAGCCAGATCTGGGGCTTCACGCTGCCGCGCAGCATGCACATCGAGCATCAGTTCCCCGAGCTCGCCTACGCGATCGGCCCAGTCGCCGCCGACTCGCTCGCAAACTACGTGCGCGATCGGGTGATCGTGTCACACGTCGAGATTGGGGCTGGGCGCACGATCTTCCCCAACGCACGGATCAAAGGCGGCCCACCCGATCATTTCTACGAGCTCGACGTGATTCCACAGCCGAACGGCTCGCGGCTCCAAATCCAGGATCTCACGCCGGTTAAAGTCGAGCCCGGGTTGACCGATGAAGAGCGCTGGCGCCAAGCCGGGCTCACACCGCAGGGCCGCCCACTCGACATGAAAAAGTTCGAGTAGCGTAGGCTTGGCGCGCCTCAGCGGCGCGATTCGTCTTCTTGGCGCATCGCCTCGATCAACAGCTGACCGATGGTTTGACGCGTACCCGTGGGCGGGCCAACGGCAGCGCCGCGGAATGAAAAGCTGCCCTTCTTCCAGCGCAAGATCTCGCGCAAGAGCTGCGTTGGATCGTGCGGCTTGCTGTCGAGAGACGCGCCGGCGAGCGCGCCTTCGTTCAACTCCAGAACGCCGACTTTGCCGGTTTCCGAGCGCACCTTGAGGTGGCCCGTGCGGCGCTCGAGATCGAGCAGCGTGAGCACCGTCGCGACCGACATCTGCGCGATGTCACCTTGAAAAGCCGCGTTGCCTGCGCTGCTCGAACTTGGGCCGCCATCGGTCGAAAACGCTTCGCGCTGCGTTCGCAAGCGGTTCGCCATGTCGATCAAGGCGCCCACTTGTGCGACGACTTCTTCGTCGCGAAACGGGCGCGTGAGGTAAATGTCCGCGCCGACGTTCAGCCCCTGCAGGCGCGACTCGGTGTCGTCCGCGTCGGTCAAAAACAAAAACGGCGCGGTCGCGACCTGAGTCGGCTCCGTGCGCACGCGACGCGCGACCCAAAAGCCGTCGATGTCAGGCAGATTCACGTCGCACAAGATGCAATCGGGCTGAAGCTGGCGAACCTTGTCGAAGCCCGTGCGTGCCTCGGTCGCGACATGCACCTCGTAGCCGGCCTCCCCCAAAAACTTGGAGAGCAGGGTCGACTCCCACTCGTCCTGTTCGATGATGAGAATCCGGCCTTTTGCCACGCGCGAAAGTTAGCATGGCGCCGCCGAAACCCCGAAATTGACTACGACTTTGTCCGAAACGCCGGGCGCGGCTTTGTCTCGCCGGCAAGAGCGACGCTGGGCCGGCCGAAGGTTCCCGGCAAAAACTGGCTCGCCGGGTTGTGTAGCTTGTCCCGCTGTCCGGGTCGGGGTACGCGGGGCGAGTGAGTGCCGGGTTATTGAAGCGCACGCCTCTCTATCAAAAGCACGCCCAGCTCGGCGCGCGCCTCGTACCGTTCGCCGGCTGGGAAATGCCGATTCAGTACAAGGGCATTTCTGCCGAGCACCAGGCGGTTCGCGAGCGCGCGGGCCTGTTCGACGTCTCCCACATGGGCGAGCTCGAGCTGAAAGGCGACCGAGCACTCGAGCTCGTCAATTCGCTGATCACCAACGACATCGCGCGCGCACACAACGGCCAAGCCACCTAC
>DASYCL010000032.1:0-2542 GCA_036500245.1 Polyangiaceae bacterium
CGCATCGCCGAGCTGATCGCCGCGGAGATCCACCGCGGGCGGCTGCGCGCGGGCGATCGTTTGCCGGGGTCGCGTTCGCTCGCGCAGCAGCTCGGCGTCGGGCGCAATACGGTTGTCGCCGCGTATGCCGAGCTCGTGTCCGAAGGCTGGATCACGACCGAGCGCGCCGGCGGCAGCTTCGTCTCGTCCGAGCTGCCCGAACTCAAAACGCGTCGCTTCGGCGCGCGCCAGTCGCCCGAGCCGCGGCTCACTCCAGGTTTCGATTTCGTGCGCCGCGCGTTCGCTTCGTCACTCGACTCCGGGGCCGCGTTCTCGCTCTACGGCGGCGTGCCCGACTTGCGTCTGTTCCCGACGACGGCGTTCGCGCGCGCATCGCCGAGCGCTCCGCGACAAGGCGCGCAGCGCGCTCGACTACGCGCCGCCATTCGGTGACGCGCGACTCCGCGCCGCGCTCGCAGAACTGGTCGCGGCTACGCGCGCGCTGCCGGCCAGCCCCGAGCAGATCATGATCACGCATGGCAGCCAAATGGCGCTGGATTTGACGGCGCGAGCCCTACTTCGTCCGGGCGATCGCGTGGCCGTCGAAGAGATCGGCTATCAGCCGGCTTGGGTCGCTCTGCGCAATGCTGGCGCAAAGCTCGAGTTCTTGCCGCTCGACGCGCACGGAATCCAAGTCGATGCATTGGAGCGAGCGCTCGCAAATGGCCCGCTCCGCGCGGTCTACCTCTCTCCGCATCATCAATACCCGACCACGGTGTCGCTCTCGATTTCGCGGCGCTTGCGCTTGCTCGAGCTTGCCGCAAAGCACCGCTTCGCGATCATCGAAGACGACTACGATCACGAATTTCACTACGACGGACGTCCGCTCGCTTCGCTCGCCGGCGCGGATCGCGCGGGCGTCGGGATCTACGTCGGCACGCTGGCGAAGATCCTCGCGCCCGGTTTGCGGCTCGGCTTCGTCGCGGCACCGCGCGCGCTGATCGAGACGCTCGGCGCGCTGCGCTTCTACGCCGATCGTCAAGGCGATGCGGTCACTGAGCGAGCCGTGGCCGAGCTGATCGAAGACGGCGAACTCGGCCGTCATACCCGCAAGATGCGCCGCATTTACCAGGCTCGTCGCGACGCGTTCGCAGCGTCACTCGAACGCCACTTGGGGCACGCGCTGAGCTTCGATCTGCCGGCCGGCGGCATGGCGCTTTGGGCCAAAGGCCGATCGGGCATCGCGGTCGAACATTGGCGCGAACGAGCACGCGAGCGCGGCGTGATCTTCACCACGGGCAAAGACTACGCGGCCCCCGACTTGCTCGCCAAACGAGCGCGCGACTACGCGCGCTGTCTGCGACTCGGCTTCGCCCGTTACGACGAAAACGAGCTCGAATCCGCCGTGAAACGCATGGCGGTCCGCGCTCCCTTGAAGTGACGACTCGACTCGACTCAAGAGGACGCAAGAGAAAGAGATCCCTGCGGCCCCTGCCCGGCAGCTCGGAGCGCGCGTAAACAAGAACGCGATTTGAGCGCTGAAGCGCACATGCTCTGATGAGAGATCGATGGCATGCGTTCGATTCGGAGCCTTACTTGCGGTCGCTTCGGTGGTCGCCGCGATCGCGAGCTGCAGCAGCGGTGATGATTCGAGCCCGGGCGGCGCGGGCGGTGGCTCGGCGGGCACTAGCGGCAAAGCGGGCGCAAGTTCCGGTTCGGCTGGCAGCGGCGTTGCCGGCAGCGCGAACGGTGGCACGACGAACGCCGGTGGCGCGGGCGCAAATGCGGGCAGGCCGGGTACGGCCGGATCGGACAGCGGCGGCTCGAGCACGGGCGGCTCGAGCGCGGGCGGCTCGAGCGCCGGAGCGACGAACCAGGGCGTTGCAGGCGCAGAAGGCGGCGAAGCCGGTGCGAGCAACCCGCCGCCACCAGACTGCGACGATCACAACAACCAAACCGTGGATTTCTACAAGCCCGCGTACGGCTGCGGGCACCTGCTCGACTCGAACCCCAACGACGGCGAGTCTTGGATCAACTACGACGCGGGGTTCTCTGTAGATCCGAAGACGAGCACCGCTTGGGAAGATGCCGACTTTCAGAGTTTCGTAACGCAAGACCAAGCTCGCACCAAGTGCGAAGCTTTACACATCGGCTCGCTCGGTTTTCGCTTGCCGACGATCGATGATGCCCGCTCCCTCGCCTACAATTGCCCGGCGACGATCTCGGGCGGGTCGTGCCCGATTCACGATCCAACGTGTCTGACTCAGACTTGCGGTGGGTACGGGGCAGGGCAGGCTCAGTGCACGTCGTGCTTGGGAGACGGCGTCAATTACGTCAACCCCGACTCCAACTTGAACGACGTCATCTTTCACACTTCATCGATGTGTAGTGATGCGACGCCGCCCAATACCGAGTGGCAGTACTTTATCTTCAACGGCAATTTCGCATTGCAGGACCCGAACGGGATGGCCGCGGCCGTGTGCGTGATCTCAAATTTGCCCGACGCATTGCCGTGACTAGTACGACGGCCCGGAACTCCGTTCCGGGTTGTCGTACGTCGAGA
>DASYCL010000033.1:0-5145 GCA_036500245.1 Polyangiaceae bacterium
GCCGTCGCCGAAGAATTTCTCGCCTTGAGTGCGTGCGCTCGGGTCGTGCTGAAACCAGATCACGCCGTTTTGCGGCGCGATGTCGTGCTGGGCGTCGCTGTGCATCGGGTCGGTGCTCGGGAAAAAGGTGAGGCCACGCGGGCGCATGCGCGAGTTTTGCCAAGCTGCGGCTTGGCGCGGCATGCTGCCGTCGTTGTGCAGTGTGTACTCGAAGCGAAACGCGCCGCGCTCGGGTTCAGCCGTGACGCGCTCGGTCGCCGAGAGCAAGAGTTTCGGATCGGTGGCGCTTTGGAGTACGAGCGACTCGCCGTCGATTTGTGTGCGCCAAGCGAGTTTGTCGAACGCGGCGGGCGGCGGCCAGCCCCAGTCGCTTTGGGGGCTGGGCCAGAATGAGCAGCCGTATGCTTCCGGAGATTCGTCGCGGCTGGCGAGCACGTTGCGACTGCCGAGCGCGAACGAGACCGTGCGCGCGCCGTCCGCGGGCGCGATTTCGAGCGAAAGATCGCCGTTTTCTAGGACGAAGTTCTGCGTGCGCGTGACTGCGTGAGGACCACGGCCATTGCACGCGAGGCACGCGAAAAGCAGCGCGGCCCCACACCAAAAAAAATCACCGCGGATCACCGTACAAGATCCCGCGTCCGCCCGTGCCGAGATAGACGCGGCCGTAGATGCGCGGGTCGCCGATGATCTCGCCGACGGTGCCGAACTGATGTTGGTCGTCGTTGATGCGTTGCCAATTGGAGCCGCCGTCGTCGGAGCGGAAGAAGCCGCTCACGTCCGCCACTTTACCGATCAAGTAGAGTGCGGGATAGGTCTTGCCCGGCGCCGCTTTGCCGAAGCCGATCGAGTGGCTTTCTTGCACGATCACGGCCGAGTAGGTCTTGCCGGAGTCGGTCGAATGATAGAGCTCTTTGCCGGTGCTGATCCAGACGTCGCCTTCGATGCCCGGCGCGGCGCGCATGAAGCCCGAGGTGAGTTGGTATTCGGCCAAGCCAGGCAAGCCGTGCGTGGTGCCGACGAAGTGCGCGCCGCCGTCGTTGCTCGCGAACGTCGTGCCTGCTTTCACGTCGACGAGGTAGAACTTCTTCGGGTTCACGCGATCCGAAGCGACGCGGATATTCACCGGCGCCCAGTCGGGCACTTTGGTCGGGTCGGGCGCGCCTTCGCTCGTCTTCCAGCTGGCGCCGTGATCCAGCGAAAATGCCGGCACCGCGTCGCGCGCGGCCCAGACCAGGATTTTGCCGTCCGCCGAAACCGCGATGCTGCCGGTGCCGTTGCTGTGCGCCGGCTCGGAGCCGAATTGAGTCCAAGTCGCGCCGCTGTCGGTCGACCAGGCGCCGCGTTGTTTGTTGTCGCCACCGTTGCCGACTCGCGCAAAATCGGTCGGCGCGAGTTCGGCGAAGTCGAGGCTGCTGGTGCCGCCGCAGAGCGGGTTTTCGAACATGCCTTTGGGCGACGGTTCATCGAGCGAATCGTGACGGAAGCCGCACACGTCGAGCACGCCGCTGACCAGCGGCGGTCCGACGGGTGGACTGACCAAACTCGCGACCACGGTTTCTTCGAGGCCGCGATCGAAGAACGTCCAGTGTGTCGGTTTGTCGGTGTCGGCGGAGTTGAGATCGTTCGTGGCCCAAGTGCCTTGGCCGGTGACGTGCATCGCGTGGTTCGAATCGAACGGATCGATGTCGACATCGCCGTCCCAGCCGGGCGGACCGACTTTGCCGGGGCGATGCCAGTGCAGGTACTCGGCGCCCGCGACATCGCGCTCGGCTTTGGCGATCAAGGGTTGCCACTTTTTGCCGCCGTCCGTGGTGCGGAAGATCTCGTCGCCTTTGGTCCAGCGATCGAGCGTGGCCGCGAGCAGAAAGCCGGGATGCTGTGCGTCGACGCTGACCGCGCCGTAGCCGAATTTGTCTTCGCCGCCGGGCGCGAGCGGGGAAATGTCCGTCCACACGTCTTTCTTCGGCTCGAGCTTCCAGATCGCGCCGGTGGTGAGCTCGCCGGGACCGACGCCGTTGGCGTAGCTGAAATACAGCGCGCCGGTGCTGTCGAACTCGGCGTGGCTCGGCATCACCCCTTTGGGTTGTCCGGGCACCGGTTTCCAGCTCGCGCCGCCGTCCGTGCTGCGATACAGACCGATGTCAGGCGACGAGACGCCGGCGTAAATCACGGGCGTCGGCTTGCCTTTCGCGCCGCTCGCCTTGTCGAACACGACGAACGGAATGCCGAAGCCTTTTTCGTCGCTCTTGATCGGAAACGTGTCGAGCTTCGACCAAGTGACGGAACCGTCGTTGCTTTTCCACAAACCGTCGCGCCGGGAACCAAAAAATAAAATCTTGGTTTCGTTGGGATCGACGGCCAAGCGCTCGCCGTTCGAACGGCCGTATTCGTTGCTGCCCATTTTGATTTGCAGCGGCGTCACTTGCCAAGTGTTGCCGCGATCCTTCGAGCGCAGCATCGCGCCGTGGCCCGCCCACGAAGCCGTATACGTGCCGACCGCCGCGTAGACGACGTTCGCGTCGACCGGATCGGGCGCGATGCTCTCGACGCCGATGAAGTTCGAATCGGCGCGACCGAATTGATCGGTGAGCGGCACCCACTGCTTGTCGCGCGCGCTGAAACGATAGGCGCCGCCGACGTCCGTGCGCGCATAGACCAAGCCGCGTTCGACCGGGCTGAACACATTCCCGGTCACGAAACCGCCGCCCAGGATCGTCACGTTCTTCCAGTTGTAGGCGACGCTCGCACCGGCCGAAGCGTTCGAGCGCGCGCTCGGCGTCGACGTCGTCGAACTCTGCGCGCCGGGTGCGGTCGCGGCATCGGGTCCCTCCGGTGGCGGCGTCAGACATGCGCTTTGCAGAGCCGCCAGAGACACGAGGGAGATCGCGAAAAGCCCGGTTTTCGTGCGCCGTTTCATCGAGCATTTCATTTCACGGGCAAATCTTGGCCACAAGCCGAGGCTGACTCTTATCGCTGGTGCATGACGAACTGTCGCTTGTGCCGGACACACACAGGGGTCGGGCCGAAGAATGCGCGCCGCAGTCCGGCGCGGAGCCCGACTAACTGCGCGATTTTTGGAAAGTTATGACGAACACGCAACTCACGCGAACACGTCGCCCGGCCGCGCCGGATTTCGGGATCGGCCGCGCGCAGGCCGCACATGGCCGGGCCGTGCAGAAAGAATGCTTATTGAGCGCGCGGACGAAATCCGCGCTCGTGTTCGGCGTGGGCGTGGCCGCGTGTGTTTCGGCGTGCGTCAGCGGGCAAGTGGTCGACGGCACGGGCGGCATCGGTGAGACCGAAGTGCCGAGCGCGGGCTCGGGCAGCCTGAGCATGGCTGGGACAGTCAGCGCGGCGGGTTCGAACGCGACTCATCCGAGCGGCGGCGCGGGCGGTGCGAGTGGCGCGTCCGGAGCCGCGGGCCACGCGGGCACCACTCCTCAGGGTGGTGCGAGCGGCACCAGTTCGACGAGCATGGGCGGCGCGAGTGGCAGCAGCGCGGCCGGTAGCGGCGGCACGATGAGCAGCGCGGGCAGCGCGGGCGCGTCGACCGCCGGCGCTGCGGGTATGCCGGCGACCACATGCTCGAGCAAGCGCGGTATTGCGTACGCGTTCGACGTGACGAGCGCGAACCCGGACATGTCGGCGCTCAAATCCGGCGTGAGTTGGTTCTATGGTTGGGCGAATGGGCCGAGCGCGAACGCGAAGTCGGTGTACTCGGCGATGAACATGGAGTTCGTGCCGATGGTGTGGGGCGGTGGCTTCAACGTCACCAACGTCGAGAATCAGATCCCGGCTGGCGCCAAGTACTTGCTCGGCTTCAACGAACCGAACTTCGGCACTTCACAAGGCCAATCCAATTTGACGCCGCAACAAGCCGCCAGCATGTGGCCACAAATCGAGCAAATCGCGGCCCAAAAAAACCTGCAAATCGTCTCGCCGGCGCTCAATTATTGCTCGGGCGATTGTAACCAAACCGACCCCTTCGTGTGGTGGGATCAATTCTTCGCCGCCTGCACGAACTGCAAGGTCGATTACCTCGCCGCGCATTGGTACGCCTGCACCATCAACGCGCTCGAGGACTACATCACGCAGCTCAAGAAATACAATAAGCCGATTTGGCTCACCGAGTTTGCTTGCGCCGACGGCGGCCCGTACACGCCGGACCAAGTGAAGACGTACATGCTTCAAGCCACGAACTACCTCGAGCACGATCCGGACGTGTTTCGCTACTCGTGGTTCACCGGTCGCACCACCGGCATTCCGAACGTGAACTTGCTCGCGGGCTCCGGGCAGCTCACCGATCTCGGCACTGCGTACATCAATCAGCTGCCAGCGCGCTGTCCCTGAACGTGCGGCGTAAGCGTTGACGCGCTCTCGAGCGAGTCGTTTGGGCGGGTGTCGTGGTGAGCGGCGAAGACGGCGAGGGCCGACAGACCCATCGCATCCTCGCCCTTCCAGCGCTTCGCTCGCGCCGCTGCCGATGGTGAATGCGCGACCCGCAGTGACCGCAGCGCCGAGCCACTCTGCCGCGAACACGCTACCGACGCCGTCGACACCGCCGTCTGAGCATTTTCGTTTCGAGTCAAAGCATTGGCTGATTCACGGCTGACTGCGGATAAAGAGCGAGCAATTCCACGTCACCATCGGGTGAGCCCATCTAGCCTCTGGCGCCAAGCCCCGCGGACCTCCTAGCGTGCGCTTCGGGAGTATCTGGGATTGTTCGACGAGCGCTTCGTCGGCAACTTGAAGGTAAGAAAAAAGGGGCGGAACATGAATTGGTACAGACCAGCGCTATCATTCCCATTCATCGTGAGTGGGTTGCTCGGAGTCGGTTGTAGCTCTCGGGGATCACAACCAGCCGAGCAATCTGTCGATCAAGTGTCGCAAGCCATCGTTTCCGTCGCTTCGCTGCCGGATACCGCACTCTGTGACGCGACGCCTCAGTCTTGCTGCCCCTCGGGCTCGACGCTGATGCAATTGACCGAGGGCAGTGATGTCTTCCAGACGACGACTGCCAATTCATGTGTGCTGGCGCTCGGCGGAAGCGACACGATCTCCGACGTGACGGCGGGCAATTCCGCGCTTTTTCTCGGAAGCGGCGATGATACCGCGATGGCTGGTCCAGGAGCCTTGACGGTGCGC
>DASYCL010000034.1:0-4910 GCA_036500245.1 Polyangiaceae bacterium
ACGTTGTACGCGGCGCCAATTTTCGCGAGCAGCGGCTCCAAGTGTCGCGCTGTGTAAACCCCAACCCAAATTCTCCGATTGTCTTTCGAGCGATGGACGCAGCCGTATTCGACTGCGAGCGGCGCATCGCTGCGCACCGACGCTTTGTCGGCGTGCTCGAGGTAATCCTTGAGCTTCGCGCCGGACGCTTCTGCGCTCGTCGTGTGCGCGCCGAGCACTTCACCGCTCGAGCTGACGACGAACAGCTCGTCGAGCCGCAGCGCTTGCGCGAGCTCGGGGGCGCGCACACTGATCGCAAGTCGCCGTTGATCGAGATCGCCGGCTTCGAGCCCGACCAGCGCGCTGTCGACCAACGGATCATGGCGACAGAGCGGCTCGGTCAGGAGCGGCAAACCCTCGAGCTCGTCCGAGAGCTCGCGGCCGAGTGGTTCCATGGCTTGCGCGAATTGCTCGCGAAAGCGCTGCTCTTCGCTGCGCCGCCAAGCTTCACGCACGCCGAAGCCGAGCGCGAAAATCGTAGCCAAGCTCAAAGCGCCGACGGCGAGCAGGAGGCGCTGCGCTAAGGTCACGGTGATTTACGCGCGCTCGTCGGGCGCGGTCGTCGCTGCCGCGCAGCGCGCGCACAGACAGGTTCGATTCTTTTTTTCACTCGGCACGCGCGCGAGCGCCGCCTGCTCGATCTCGGCGCCGAAGCACCAGCATTCGCTCTTGCCCTGACTCAGGCCGCAAGCATTCTGCTCGCCGCAAACCGGACAGACGCTGGGATCGATTTCTGCCATCGAACGAGTGGAAGCTAGCACTGAAGCAAGGCCCTTTCGAGATTCAGAGGAGCGGCGCATCGTCGTAGTTTCGGAGTAGGCCGCGAAAATTGTCGCCTTCGGGAATGCCCAGGGCGAGCTCCGAGCGCGCGACGTGCGCGACCAAGTAGCGCGCGGCCGCCGCCGCGACAGTGCGTTCGGCGCGCGAAAAACGCTTGCCGCGCGCGGTTTGGTACTCGTCGAGGAATGCCCGCGCTTCGTCCGGCGTTGGCGTGAGCAGCGCCGGAACTTCCCACTGCGCGGTGAATTGCGCGGCGGCGCGGCCGGCGCATTCAGCCTCCGACGCCGAGTGCAGCGAATCCCAATCGTAGACCGCGCACAAGCTGTCGTCGCGAAAGCGCGCATTTTTCACGCCCCAATCGAGGTGCGCGGCGATGCGCGGCAGTTTGCTTTTCTTGATCGCGCGCTGCGCAGTCGCTGCATGTTGATCGATGAAGCGCGCGTCCTCGCCTTCGAGATTGAGCTGATCCCAAATGCGGTGCGGCGGCGGCCACAACGTGTCGAGCCGCGTTGGAGTGAGCGGCAGTTCGCTCGCGTCGACTGGCGCGAGCAGCGCGCACAGTTCGGCCAAACTGCGCGCGAGCTCGCGGCGCACCGCGGGTTCGTGCGCGTCGCGCTGATAGCCGTCCAAGTAAGCGTAAAATATGCCCCAGATGCGTTCGGTCGCGGGGAACAGTTCGCTCTTCAAGCGCGGCGCAGGGAAACCTCGTGCGGTCGCGAGCGCCATGCAGCGGTGTATCGCGTCGAGCTCGACTCGCGAATAGGTGGGGTTGAAGAGCTTCAAAATCGCAGGCTCGCCGTTCTCGAGCACGACACAAAACACTGCTCCGATGCTCTTCTTTGCGAACAGCGCGCCGGCCGGGCGAGCGCCGAGGTGCGTCAGCGTGAGTTCTTCGACGAACGCGGCGAGCTCATCATGCGTACGCTCGCCGACCAGCGCGTTCAAATCGTTGCGATACGCGCGCTCGCGAAACTCTTCGGCCAAGATCTCGGCCAGCGGCTGCACTCGGCGGCCGCGCACGACAGCGTCCATTCACGCTAGTTTCCGAAGTGCGCCCGCACTCCGTCAATGGCGCGCGGCGTTCTTCGGCAAAAGCCCGCGATTTTTCTGACTTCAAACCCGCGGCAGATCGCGCGCGCGCGTCGACTTCCGGTAGCGGAGTGGCGAAGTCTTCTTCAGCGACAAGAACTGACGATTGAAGTTCGATAGGCTGCCGAAGCCCGTTTCAATCGCGATCTCGGTGACGGTGCGCGACGTCTCGCCGAGCATGCGGCATGCTTGTTCGACTCGAACTTCCGCCAAGTATTTCACGAACGTCTTGCCGAACAAGCGCGGAAACGCGCGCCCGAAAGTCGCGCGCGACATGCCGAGCGCGCGTGCTGCGCGATCGAAAGACAGTTCCGGATCTTGCGCGTGCTCGTGCACGTACGCGAGCAGCTTGGCCGCCGTCTCTGCCGAGCTCGTGTCGCTGGTGCGCGATAGGTCCGACAGCGCGAGCTCGCTGAGCTGCGTGCTTTCGGAGAGATCGGCCAAGATCGCGAGCAAGCCGGCGTAGCGATCGAGCGGCCGCTCGCGTTCGGTGAAGAGGACGCGCATCGCCTCGCTCGTGCGCTCGCGCGCCATGCCCGTGATGCGCAGGCCGCGCCGGGCACGCTGAAACAGCGTGCGGAGCGGGCGAAAAGTGAGCGTGCTTTGGATCGGGCTCGCGATCAGTTCCGGCAAGAATTGGATCACGCGGGCTTCGGTCCGGCCGCTGCAGCCGAGCTCGGTCAACCAACAGTGCGGCGTCTCGCTGCCGATCAAACACAAGTCGCCCTCGGCGAACGGCTCGATGCTATCGCCGACGTAGCGCAAGCCGCTGCCGCGCACGATGTGCGTGAGCTCGAGCTCCGGATGAAAGTGCCACGGATACTTGAGCCCATCGGAAGACACGTCCCGAAATAAAATCCCGAGATCGTGATCGTGATTGACGTGCTCGAACAGCGCGCGGCGCAGCGGATTCGCGCGCTCTGGCGCTTCACTTCGCGGAGCGCCGATGGCCTGAAGCGCGGTCACGCAATGAGGCCTAGGCATGTACTGAAATGAATAGCACGGAATTTACGAGCTCGCGCCGCCGCAATCGAAAACGGGTGTGCGAACGAGCCTGGTTTTCCGCAGAAAGCCCGGTTTTTGCTCGAAACTGGAACCGGTCACACATTCGAGTCAGACGGGTCGGCATTTACGTAATGTGTTTATGAAATGATCGCGCGCAGCTTGCTGACGGCGCGGAGCACCGATTCGTCGCTCGTGACGCTCGAGGCGCTGTCGAGCGACACCCAGCGCGCGTCCGCGACTTCGTCCGATGCTACGAAGTCGCGCGTGCGGGCGACGAACGCGAAGCGCACGTCGAAGTGTTCGTGCGCGGGTTCTTGCTTGCGCGCCGGGATGACGTGAATGTCGAGATCGAACAGCGCGCCGGCGACTCCGAACGGCTCGAGCTCGCTGAGCCCGACCTCTTCGGCGACCTCGCGGCGCGCGGCGCCCTCCAAATCCGTGTCGCTTTCGTCGACGTGACCGCCTGGCTGCACCCAAATGCCGAGCTTCTTGTGGAAGATCAAAATCAATTCACGGCGATCCGGGCTCAGCACGAACGCGCTCGCCGTGAGGTGTCCGGGTTCGAAATGAGATCGCGTCCACGAGGAAGCCACCTCTGCAAGCTCGCTCATGCGCGACACGAAGCCGGCTTCGACGGCGTTCGCCGGGCGGTATGCTTGGAGTTGTTTGCGGAGCTGACCGAGCTGCATCCCTCGGGGCCTACTCCGGCCCGCGCTCGGCGCGCAACTCGCGGGGTTTGCCCGCGAAAATCCGATCCAAATCCGACCGAGCGCGGGCCGCGTTCGAGCGGCTCTTCAGAAGGTGATTCGCGGTTGACCAAGGCCGGCTTCTGTGGGAGATACGGCCCTCCTTTTCGGCGTTTTCTCCGCGAAGACGGGTCATTAGCTCAATTGGTAGAGCAGCGGATTCTTAATCCGTTGGCTTCAGGTTCAAGTCCTGAATGACCCACAACTTAACTCGCTGAAGCACCAGGGAACTCAACGCGGAAGCGTTGGCCGGCGAGCCGTGGGATCGGTTTTGGGATCAACTTGGGATCAGTTCGTTGATCCCACGCGCACCCGCCACGAGTCGCATTCAAATGGATGGTCTTGATGGCGCGCTGAGTCCCCGCTGTCGTCGCGTCAGTAGCGGTACGCGTTCAGGTTCACACGAGCCGGCGGACCTCGATCGTGGTGTCGGGCACTCGCTGTCCCTCGCGATGGATGCGCAGCCACGGGCGAATCGTGTCGACGGCCTCGTCGAGCGTGCGCACTTGCACGACGATGTAGCCACCGATGAGCTCCTTGGATTCGGCGAACGGACCGTCGAGCACGAACCGCTGCGCCGCGGATCGACGAATTCGCGTGCCCTTCGTGCTCGGCTTGAGCCCTTCACCGCCTATCATCGTGTTGGCTGTGACGAGCGGTGTGCAGTACTCGTCCATCCGCACGCTCGATTCCGGCGTCGGCCCTTCGGGGGCGTCGAGGTGGGAGCGGATCAGCGCGATATACCGATGCGTTTCGGGCTTACGTACCGGCGGCGGTGGCGCCACCGGCGGATTGGGATCCGGTGGCGCGCCGAAGTCCTGCGGCGTGAACGATTCGCGAACCTCGAGCGTGCCCTCGCCGCCGGGCGCATTCTTCGCGAGCTCCACGGCCGCGCTGCGCGAGGGCATGTCGACGAGCCAGATCGCGCGCAGCGCCGAAATATCGCGCACGACGACCGCCGGCGACTCGCCGTGCTCGGAGATCGTCGCGCCCTCATCGAGGAGCCGCTCGGATCCGAGTACATTCACGCGCTGATCCGCGAGGTATGCAGAGAGCTCGGCGATGTCCGCCTCCTGCGCGGAGTCGCCGATCAACGTCATCATGAGCTTCATGCCGTACCTCCGGCGGCGAGCATACTCATGTCAACGCTTCGTAACATAGTGGACAGCGATGACACCCGAGCCAAATGTCTTCGATGAGCGCAGCTCGAGCCGAGTGCGCCGCTCGCGCTGCGCGAACAAAGACAGCCCA
>DASYCL010000035.1:0-3992 GCA_036500245.1 Polyangiaceae bacterium
GGCGAGGGCGATGGCCGCCGGGCGTCGGGCGCGTTTCACGCACGAACGAAGCCACGTAGCAGCGCCGAGGTCAAGGCTCTCGTCCCGGGTCTTCCGTCGGGCTATACGAAGCAACCGGAGGCGACTTCAGCATGACGACGCGAGCGCGAGCGAGCTGGGACGAGTATTTCATGGCCATCGCGCGCGTGGTTGCCTCGCGCTCGACTTGCGACCGGAAGCACGTCGGCGCGGTGATCGTGCGCGAGAAGATGATCCTCACCACGGGTTACAACGGGTCGATCCGCGGGCTCGAGCACTGTGACGACGTCGGCCACTTGATGGAAGACGGGCACTGCGTGCGCACTGTCCATGCCGAAGCCAACGCGATCGTGCAAGCGGCGCGCAACGGCGTGCGGCTCGATGGCGGCGACATCTACGTCACCGCGTCGCCCTGCTTCGGCTGTTACAAGCTGATCGCGAACTCCGGACTCACGCGGATCGTGTTCGGCGAATTCTATCGCGACTCGCGCATCTTCGAGCTGAGCGAGAAGCTCGGCATCAAGCTCGACCATTTGCCGATCGAGACCGTGCCGCGCGAAGCGGCGCAAGAGCCGCCTCGCGCTTAGCTGCGTCTCAATTGGCCGGCAGCGCGACCGGCGCTTGAAAGTACTTGGTCACGGCGTCTTTGAATTGCCCGCCGTCCGTGTCGGTCGTGGTTTGGTTTCCGGCGCCGACGCCAAATGCGATTCCCAGGCCGCCTGCGTCCACGAACTCGCTGATGTGCGAGAAGATGTAGTGCACGCGGTTGTCGCGGTAGTGCCCAGCGCTGCCGCCTTTCGTGTCGCTTGGCACGCCGAGCGGCACTTGCCACCAAATCAGCGGGTGCTGCACGCCGCTCGAGATCGCTTTCGACCACGCTAGGTAGTCGTGAAAGTTCGGGCTCGTGGTGTTGGTTTCGTCCCAATAGAACGAACCTTGCCGCATGCAATTCGGGTCGACCGCAGCTTCGAAGCAACCGGCGTCGCGATCGAGCAAGTCGGCGAAGATCACGTCCGTTTCGTCCGCGCCGACCGCGTTGAGGAATTTCGCAGTCGCGGCCGGATCCGCGTTTGCCCATTCGGACGCGTGAAAGCCGATGATCGCCTTCGGCGCGTACTTGCGCGCGATGCGAACATAGCAATGGCCGAGCCCGACCAAGTCGTTGCTGAGGTCCGCGCAATCCGGCGCATTGGCGCTGAGCTTCACCGGCATCGAGCTCGGATTCTCCTTGGACTGCTGCTCCGCATAGGCCCAAAAATCCGGCTCGAGGTGTACGACCGCCGGCTTGCCAAACGCAGCGATGCGTTGGAACAAGAGCTGCACGTCGCTCCAATAGGATTTCATGACCGAGTCGTTCCCGAAGGCAGCCATCAGGTTGCCGTCTCCTTGTTCGGCCATCGCGTAGAGCGTGAACATCGGAACCACGCCGTGCGCGTCGGCTGAGTCGGTGATCACGTTCACGAAGGTGCCGTTTGGATTCCAAGAATCCCAACTGCCCCACGAGCCATCCGAATTCTTGTACGCGCTCAAATAGGCATAGTGCAGGTCGAGCGTGGTACCGAGACGGAACGCGCCGTCCATGTCGTGATTGCTGTTCGGGTCGAGATCGTTGCCCAAGCCGACGAGGAAGTTTGCTTTGCGACCGAGCGCGGTCGTCATCGCCGTTGCGGTAGTCGGCCCACTCGAAACGTTCACCGCGCCGCCGCCAGGATTGGTCGTGCCACTTGACCCGGTGTTGCTGCTACCCCCCGAGCTGCTGCTCGCGCCGCCCGCGGCCTTCGACCCTGAAGGAGACGAACTACCGCAGCCAATCACCCCGAGCGCGCAAAGCGAAAGAACGCCCGCAAAGTATTTCATGGGCGACAATCCTAACCTTGCCGGCTTGTGGTTAGAAGAGCGCCGAGCGCGTCGCACTCGGCAAATAACAAATTAACTAGCCGCTTGCGCGACTTGGCTCGCGCCGAAACACGCGAGCTCGCGGCTGTTACCCAGCCTGTTCGCCTGGGTTCGTTTCGCTCGCCCGGGCCACATTTCGCGCCCGCGTGCGCAAGCGTTCGAGCAACTCTTCGCGATTGGCCGGGGCTGCCACGGGCGCCACGGGCCGGCGATGAATGCCGCTCGGTTCGCGCGGTTCGCTGCTCGCGCGCGGCGCCGCCGAGGTCGTGGCAGGGGTCGTCGCCAAGTCCGGATCGCGCGTAATGCGTGGCACGAGCGACGGCGCGGCGTGCGAAGGCGTCGCTTCCGGCGCTGACGGCCGCGAGCCACGCGCTGCCGCCGAAAGTGCGACGGCGCGATCGATGAACGCTTTGGTGGCGGCGCCGAAGCGCTTGAAACGCACGCGTAACCCGCCGGGGCGAGTGCCTTGCGCCGCGATGTGGCCAACCACCTTGGCTTCGGCGCGGATCGGTTTCTGTCCGTTCGAGAGCTGGATGTCGAACACGACCGCCGTCTCCAGCGGCAGCGGCGGCTGGTCGATCAGCAGCATCGTCTTGGCGTCGATGCTGGTGTGCTCGTGCGCGAGGTATTCCTCCTCACTCGCGTACGGACGCAGGACGTGAATCACGATCGTGCTCGACAACGGGCCTCCGAGCTTCGGTGCAAACGCGAACCTTCAATGTACACTTTCTCTTTCTGATTTTCATTCGTGTTTTCGCTTCGGCCGCGCTTCTGCCAAAGTGGGAGACTGTGCTCGAAGGCACACATAGGACCTTTCCCCGGTGAATTTGCGGGCTGAACGCGCGCGATTGACAGCACTTCGGTGCTCTGCGCGGATCCGCGCGCGATGGCGAACACGGACGCTGCGGTGACGAAAGCGCGCAAAATTCTGGTGCTTGGCTCGGGTGGGCGGGAGCATGCGCTGGCGCTTCGGTTGCTCGGGTGCGAGAGCGTTCGTGAAGTCGTGGTGACGCCCGGTAACGCCGGCACGACTGCCAGCATGGTGCCTGGAAAGACGCTGCGCAGCGTTTCCGGTGACGCGCTCGAGCTCGCCGCGCGCGAGCGGCCGGACCTGATCGTGATCGGGCCCGAGGTGCCGCTGTGCGACGGGCTCGGCGATCGCCTGACCGCGGCGGGTCACTTGGTGTTCGGTCCATCCCAGCGCGCGGCGCAGCTCGAAGGTTCGAAGGCGTTCATGAAGCGCTTCGCGGCGCGCCACGGCCTGCCGACCGCGCGCTTTCACATCGTCAGTGACGCGCCGAGCGCCGAGCGCGCGATTGCCGACTTTGCGGCGCCGCCCGTGGTCAAAGCCGACGGGCTTTGTGCGGGCAAAGGCGTGGTCGTGAGCGAGTCGCACGAGGAAGCGCTGAGCGTCGCGCGCCGCATGCTGAGTGGCGAAGCCTTTGGTGCCGCAGGTCAAACCGTGGTGGTCGAAGAGCGCACGCCTGGATCCGAAGCCAGCATGCACGCGATCTGTGACGGCGAACGCTTCGTGATCTTGCCGGCGGCGCAGGATCACAAACGCATCTTCGATGGCGACCGCGGCCCGAACACCGGTGGCATGGGCGCGTACGCGCCGGCGCCGCTCGTGACACCCGAATTGAAAAAACAAATCGAAGAGCAGATCTTCGAGCGCGCGATCCGAGGCATGGCGGCCGATGGTCAGCCGTTTCGCGGCGCGCTCTACGCCGGCTTGATGATCACCCCGAAGGGTGAACCGTCCCTGATCGAGTTCAACGTGCGCTTCGGCGATCCCGAAACCCAAGTTTTGCTAGCGGTGCTCGACGGTGATTTCGCCGCCGCACTGAGTGGTGCCGCGCGCGGCGCGCTCGACCCGGAATTCTTGCAGCTTTCGTCGGATCACGCGCTGTGCGTCGTGCTCGCGGCAGGCGGCTATCCCGAGGCTCCGCGCCTCGGCGACGTGATCCGCGGACTCGACCGCGCAGCCCAGGTGCCGGGCGTTTCGATCTTCCACGCCGGGACGAAGCTTCGCGGCGAAGACGTCGTCACTGCGGGCGGACGCGTGCTCGGCGTGACTG
>DASYCL010000036.1:0-4281 GCA_036500245.1 Polyangiaceae bacterium
GAAAGCCGTCGGCAATCGGGCGCTGGCCGCGCTTCAAACGTTCGGCGATCGCGGCTGGCAGCACGTTCAAGAGTAGCTCTTCCGCGCGTGCTTTCTCCGCCGCGAGTTCCTCGACTTGCCGATCGATCAAGCGGCGCTGCAGAAAACTCTGCCGCGCTTGGCGCTCGAGCCGATACGCGATCAGCGCGC
Organism: Polyangiaceae bacterium; assembly: GCA_036500245.1. Classification (GTDB taxonomy): domain Bacteria; phylum Myxococcota_A; class Polyangia; order Polyangiales; family Polyangiaceae; genus PMG-095. The sequence continues at coordinate 190 of DASYCL010000036.1, forward strand.
CGATGCCGCCGAGGGACAAGAGCGTGCTCGAAATCGAGAGCCAGATCGCGGGCGCCATGTGCGCGATCACGCGATCGAGCACGACGTAGAGCGCGACGTTCGACAGCGTGTACACGATTTGCGCGCCGACCCCGAGCCGCGCCACGAACGGCCCGAGCGTGACGAACGCGATCGCGTACGACGTGTACAAGAAATAGCCGTTCGAACCCGCGATCGCGCCGATATAGAGCACGACGAAGCTCGCCGCGAGCCCGTACACCAGCATGGACAGCTCGGCGAAGCGCAGCAAATGGCGCGAACCCAAAACCCAAAGCACGAACAACGAGGCCGGCACGAACACGCCGAAGCGGACGGCCCAGGCTTCTACCCGAACATGCGGCACGACCAGCGCATCGTGCAGGCCATAGGCCAGGAACGTAACCGTCGCGAGCGCCACGCTGAAGCGCAAGAAGCGCCGCAGCGGCTCGAGGCCGTCGAGGCGAAACGCGCGCTCGAGATCGCGATCCACGAAGCGACCGCTCCAACCGAACCGCGCTTCCGCCGCGCTGCCTGTGGCATTCGAAGGCGCCTCGGAGACGGCTTCGGCGGCGGTCGCAAGGGTCACGATTTACATCGTACAGGGTTCGCGCGTGCGGCGCAGCTCGGGATTTTGCCGCGCAGCACTACTCGGATTCGTCGTCTTTTTCCAGCTGAATGACGTTGTCCGCGGCCCTCTGAATCTTGGCCTTCGCGGCTTCGATGTCGTGCCGCGATCGTTGAAACGTGTACGTCGAAGTGCCGACACAGGTGATTGCAAGCACCAGCGAAACACCCCAAGCCGCGCGGTTGGACAAGAGCAGTGCGACGGACGCGATCACGATCCCGATTTCAGCGGCTAAAAGCGCGCGTTCGTAGCCTTCCGCGCCGTCCTGGCGAGCTTCGATCATTTTGTCGTACGAATCCGCGTCTTCTTTCGCTTCTTTCATGTCGCGTTCGTACGACTTCGCGACCTTCGCGAAGTCGCGAATCACTTCCGGATCGGGCGTCAGCAAATCGGCCAAGTCCTCGACCGAAGAGGAGATCAAATCCTTCAGCTCAGCGGTGTCTTCGTCGTCCGCTTTGCCTTTCGGGCCGCGTTTGTCGCGCAGTGTCGTCTCGATTTTTTTGATCTCGTCCTTGGCAGGTGAAATCGCTTTCAGGAGCTCGCTATTCGCCATCATCGCGCGAAACTTCATCGTCTCCGTTTGATAGGTGCCCATGCGCGTCGATTGTTCGACCATCGCTTTGATCAACTCGGTGCGCTCGGAACCGACCATGGCCGAACAAAACGCGACCATCACACCGAGCAGCGCCATCGTGATCCCGATGTAGCGCGCCACGCCGTGACCGCCGTGGCCTCCGCCGTGCGCCGCGTGCTCGATTTGCTCGACGATCTCGTGTGTGCTCATGGCAAACGCGCTCCCAGCGCCGAACACCCGAAACGCGAGCGCCGGCGGCGACAATAGAGTCGAGTTATCCCGACTTGAGAAGTCTATTTTTCGCTCGGCACGCGCTCGAGCAAGGCGTAGCCGGCGCGGCTGCCCGCGCGCTCTCGCCATTTGCCGGGAAGCAGTCGCAAGAAAAACGAAAGTGGGGCCGGCGGCGCGCGGCGAATCCGTTTCGCCTCCTCGCCGATCGTGATTTTTTCGAGCGGGCGAAAGCCGAAACGCGCAAAGAACCCAAACCAATCCGGAGCCGAAAATTGAAACGGCGCGGCCTTCAATTTCTTGCGCCAGCTCGGGCGATGGCGGCGCGCTTCGAGCTCGAGGTAATCCTGAATCCAAAATTCGAATTTCGGCTCTGCGCGAATGTCCTCGGCGAGCCGCTCGACCTCTTCGTCCTTGAGATAAGGAATCACGCCTTCGGTGAGCAGCAAGACTTTGCGCGAATTCTCGGCCACTCGCTTCAACAGGGCCTGTCGCTCGGCCCGATTCGAGAGATCGAGCGCGACGCGCTCGAGCCGGCACACCGGCGCCTCGTTCGCGAGCTTGTCGTTCTTGTGCACGATCGTGGCCGGGAAATCGGCTTCAATCCAGTGGAGCGCGTTCGGCAGCGCCATGCGGTAGGGGCGAGTGTCGAGCCCGGCTCCGAGGTTCAACACAGCGTCCACGCCTTGGTCGAGCGCGAGCAAGATCAAGCGATCGATTGCGCTCGTGCGCACGACCATCACGAAGCTCATCAATTTGCGGCCGGGCATCTGCCGCTCGATCGCGCGCCCGCGCTCGCCGACGAGCATCGAAGCCAAGCGATCGTGAAACACGGCGTCCGGCCGTTCGTTTTCGAGCGCGCGGTAGACTGCGACCCAGTACGCGGTGTCGCTGACGTGCTCGATTTCGGAGCTCATCAGCTCTTCTGCGCGACTTTGACTTCGGATTCCGCATCCGACGCGCCGGTTTTCGCGAGGCCGGGCAAGGCGAGTGATCTTTCCGCTCCGCTCCTCATCTCGCTGACGACTTCGCCGAGCTCCGCGTCGGACAGTGCATTGCTCGGCAATTTGAGGCGCGAAAGCGGCGGTTCGAGCTTGAAGTAGCCGACCGCGCAGCCCGCGTGAATCGTACCGATTGGGTTGAAGCGACCTTCTTCGAAGATTTGCAGTGCCAAGCGCCAGCCGCCTTGAGCGATCGCTTCGCGGCAGTGACGGCACTTCGCGCGCCCCGAGCTCGCGCGCTCCGCTCGCAGAATTCGGACCAAGCGTGGCTCGGTGATACCGGCGCGAGCGAGCTCTTCCAACGCTCCGCGCTCCGCGAGCGCTTCACTGTACTCGCTCAGCACCGGAGCGAACGATTCGGGGCGAGCACACGCCGCGCAAGGCAAATGAAACCAAAACAAACTCTCGCCTTCGCCATAGGCGTTCGGCAACGCTTCACCGAAGCGCAGCTCGCCCTTGGCAATGACTTCGCCGCAGGCGCGACACTTCGCCCTGCCACTGCTCGCGCGCTCGATCACCGACGGCATGCGCGAATTTTGGTGGACGCGGCCCCGGCAGGCAAGTTCGTGGCTTTCGGTCTCGGCTCGGACTGCTACGCTCGACGGATGAGCAGCTCCGAGGGCAAGTCCGACGTGGCGAAAACAGCCGAATACAAGCTCGAAGCGCTGCTTCGTGGCCAATCGCGAGACGTCGATGGCTTCACCGTTGCGCGTTTGCTGCCAGCGCTCGCGCGAAAACACTTGGGACCATTTTGCTTCTTCGATCACCTCGGGCCGAGCGAGCTTCCGGCCGGTCGCGGACTCGACGTGCGCCCGCATCCGCACATCGGTCTTGCGACCGTCACGTATGTCCTCGAAGGCGAAGTCGTTCATCGCGATAGTTTGGGGTTCGCGCAGCCGATTCGTCCCGGCGCGGTGAACTGGATGACGTCGGGCCGCGGCATCGTGCACTCCGAACGCACGCCCGAAGCATTGCGTCAGCCTGGTTCGCGTCTGCATTTGGTGCAACTTTGGGTCGCGTTGCCGAAGGCGCACGAAGAGATGGACCCCGAGTTCGTGCACCATCCCGAAGCGACCTTGCCGACGTTCGAGCTCGGAGCCGCAAACTTGCGACTCTTGGCCGGTACGGCTTACGGCCGAAGCGCACCGGTCCGTGTCTATTCACCGCTGTTTTATCTGGAAGCCGTCTTGCCAGCAGGCGCGACCCTCGCCTTGCCCGAAGCATACGAAGAACGCGGAGCGTACGTGATCTCGGGCGAGCTCAGCACGGGCAGCGAACGAGTGGATGCGCGTTCGCTCGCGATTTTTCCCGCCGGCGGCGCGCCGGTCATCCGCGCGGAGAGCGCCGCGCGCGTGCTTTTGCTCGGCGGCGCGCCACCCGACGGCCCGCGCTACATCGAATGGAATTTCGTGTCGAGCTCGCGCGAACGCATCGAGCGCGCCAAAGCCGAATGGCGCGCGGGCTCGTTTCCGAAGGTGCCGGGCGACGAAATCGAGTTCATCCCGCTGCCAGAGCACAAGCCCACGGGCGGCTGACCCGCCAGTTACTTGCGCAAGACGGCGAGTGCGTCGCTCCAGCGCGAGAGCTCGTCCAGCAGCGTGGTTGCGGCTTTTTCGTGGGCTTCGGTGCCACGGAACACGCCGGCT
>DASYCL010000037.1:0-5602 GCA_036500245.1 Polyangiaceae bacterium
CGGCGTGATCGATCCGATGCTGGTACGCGCCTATTTGCGCGCGGGGGAAGCGCTACCGGTGCATCAACCGGGTGACGGCACCGAGCACAGCGGCGCGGCGCTACACTTGTTCGCCTGCGGCGTCGCGACGAAAGTGGTGAAAGCGGATGTCGCGAGCCTGTATCCGTCTTTGATGCGGCAATATCGCATTGGCCCCGCGAGCGATCGCTTGCATGCCTTGCTCGCGCTGGTCGATCAACTGGTCGAGCAGCGGCTCGCTGCCAAGCAACGCGCGCGTGAAGCCGCGTCGGGTTCCGAGGAGCGCTTCACTCAAGAAGCGATTTCGGCGGCGATGAAGCTGGTCGTCAATTCGGCTTATGGCTATTTGGGTGCGGTCGGTTTGACGCGCTTCGCGGACGTGCACGCGGCGAACGAAGTCACGCGGCGCGGGCGCGAAGTGCTCGGGCTGCTTTGTCGAGAGCTCGCCGAGCGCGGCGTGCAATTGCTCGAAGCCGACACGGACGGCGTCTATTTTTCGGTGCCGGAAGCCTTCACCGAAGCGGACGAGCGACGCGTCGTGGCCGAGGTCGCCGGACTCTTGCCGCCGCTCGTGAAGCTCGAATTCGAAGGGCGTTACCGAGCGATGCTGTCGCACGAGCCGAAAAACTACGCGCTTGCGCCGTATGCGGGGCCGCTCGTCTTGCGCGGCGTAGCATTTCGCTCGAGCCGCGCGGAGCCGTTCGGCGAGGATTTTCTGCGCCGCGCGCTCGGGCATTTGCTCGCAGGAGACTTGGTCGCCGTGCGCCGCGAATACGTCGCAACCGTGCTCGCGCTCCGGCGTCGCCAAATCACGACGCACGATGTCTCGGCCAAAGTGCGGCTGACCAAGACACCTCTGCAATACGACGCGACGCGCGCGCTTCGTCGCGAGCTCAGCTACGAGGCGCTGCTCGGCAATGGCCGGAACGAGTGGGCGCCCGGTGAGCGCATTCGCATCTACCGCGCCGTGCGCGGCCGCGCGGGCTTGCTCAGCGAACCCGAGCTCGACGATGCCAGCGACGAGCGCGACGACAACCCCGATCCGCGCGACTACGACGTCGACTACTACTTGCGCGTGTTGCGCGAGACGTTCGCAGCGCGCCTCGCGCGCGGTGTAACAGCCGAGGATTTCGCAGCGATTTGCGCCGATCCCGAGCAACCGTCGCTGTTCGAGCGGCCGCTCCACGCGGCGCGCCCGATCCTCACCGTGCTGTCGAATCCGCTCGAGCAAACGGCAAGCGAAGACGAAAGCGAAATCGAGTGACGCCGCGAGTGCGCCGCTACCTCGGCGAGACCAAGTCAGGGCGCGACGTATTTTGCGGTGGCGGGTTGCCCATTGGCTCGCGCGGGTTCAAGCCGCGCTCGCTGCAGCTGTTGGCGCTGTCGCCCACGCCGGCAAAGCTCGGACAAATGTACTCGCTGCTCTTGCCGCAGCCGCTCGCGAGGTAAACCTCGCCGCCCTCGTCGGTCACGCCCACTTGGTCGACCGTGCAGCTTTGCTCGCGCGCGAAGCGAGCCTTGAGCCGGCTCGAGGTCGTGGCGCAGCCGCTCGCGCCGAACGCCATGCCGGCGAGGGTCAGCGCAAGGCTCAACCCAACCCAAAAATCCCGCATGGCGCCCGAGCGTACACCGGAGTGCCTGAATCGCGCCGCGAATCGGCCGGTTTGTGGAAAAGCCACCGCGATCGCGCGCTTCTGGGCTTGCAGAGGTCACCAAGGCTGAGGTAGACACCCCGCTCTCGGCAACCCGGACAACCCAAGACTTGGGGCAAGCGGGTGAGCCGACGCGGAGCCTCCTCAGCTTCGCGGATCGAAGCGCATGAAGACCACTCGCGAAGGTGGCGGAACTGGCAGACGCACTAGCTTGAGGTGCTAGCGGGGTAACTCCCATGGAGGTTCAAGTCCTCTCCTTCGCACGAATCAGCAAGACCGCGCTGCCGCGCGTCAATGCCAAGTTGCATATGCAACTTCGGTCGCGCCGAGCAAATCGGCACTGAGCAACGCGCTGGCACTCAGCAACGCGACAGCGCGCGCTGGAACCGACTCAGAACGATTTGCGCGTGAGCGGCGCGGAGGCGGGCGTCAGGTTCTCGCCCAAGACTTGCAGCACTTCGCCCATCTCGAATGGTTTTCGGACCCAAGCGGTCACGCGATCGATCACTTCTTCCGGCACGCCGCTGGCGACGCCGCTGATCAGAATGATCGGAATGCCGGGGTGGCGTTCGTTCAGGCAATCGAAGGCCGCGGAAATGTCTCCGGAGATCGGTGAGAGATCGATCAAGGCGGCGTCGAACGGGCCGGAATTGGCGAGCGCCAGGTTGAACGCATCGTGGGAAGGCGCGAGCACCACTTCGGCGCCGCGCGCTTCCAGTGCGAGCTCGACCAGGGAACAGACCGCACTGTCGTCTTCCACGACCAACACGCGCGCGCCGCGGACCAGCGATTTCGATTCACTCTTCGGGCGCACGCTGGACCGAGCTTCGGCGATTGGCCAACGTAGTTCGAAACACGCGCCGGGCGCCGAGCGCGCGACGCGCAGCTCCCCGCCGTGACTCTGCGCGAGCGTCGCCGAGTGGCGCAGGCCAACGCCGGCACCACCGCGGCGCGTGGATTTCGGCGCGGTCAGCAGCGTCGCAACGCGTTCGGGATCGATGCCGGGACCTTGATCGGCGACCGAGAACAATACGCTACTGCCGATATCCCGAACACTGAGCGTGACTTCGGCGCCCTCGGGCGAGAAGTCGATCGCGTTGAGCAGCAAGTTCGTGAGGATTTGTAGCGCGGAGCCGGCGTCACGCACGAGCGCATGGCCGGGATCGAGCGAATCTACCGCGACCCGAACCGAGCGATTGCCGGCTTGAGGCGAAACACCGAGCGCAGCGGCGGACACGATCGAGCGCGCCGAACGCTGTTCGTTTTCGCGCTCTGGCGCCTCCGCGCCGATCGCCGAGCGCGCGATTTGATGACCCAAACGGGCATGGAGCCGCGCCACTTCGATGGCTTCGCGCGTGGCATTCGTTTCTTGACGGGTCGAGGCCACTTCGAGCCAGCCGAGCACCACGGTCAGGGCGTTCGACACCTCATGTAGCGCGCCAGCGAGATCGGAATCACGCTCCGAGCCGCTCGGAGGCGGGACGCTGACGGGTGAACCCGAACGCTTCACGCGAAAACCTTATTATGCAGGCTGCGTGATGGCCAGTTCTTTCCCCTTTTTTTGACTAATCAAGCACCGCAATTCCAGTCTCGTCGCTCGCGCTCGTTCACATGTGTGGAGGCGCATTCAGCGAAGCTGGAATCAGAAGTTGATATGCACCGTGTGAATCGCTGCGCGACTCCGCAATTTGAAGCACCGAGTCCGCCTGCGTCGCATCAGCGGTGTACGCGCCAGCGTGCAAATAGACGAACGTGCGAATCAATGCGCCGGGCACCGGCTGCGGCGAATTCGGGCTCGCGCCGGGCACGCTGAGCGTGCCGGTGTAGAGCACTGGCCACGGGGCGGCGATGCTTCCGAGCGCCGGGCCGCCGCTCGAAGCCGCGTTGGTCGCGACGCCCAAGCTCGGAATCACGAGCCAGGGAAAACCCGTATTGGCCTGCGGCTGCACCGAGAAATCGAACGTGCCCGGGTCGGCATAAATCGAGAAGCTGCCGTCGCCCGCGATCAAAGCGCTGGTGGCGAGAGGCACGAACGCAGCTTCACCGAGCGCGACGTGCAACACGTCCGCGGCGATCGAAGCCGGCGAGGCGACGGCTTGTACCTGCGCGCCCGCGAGCGGCGTGCCCGAAAGATCGAACGCCGCGCCGTTGATTGCGAGCGAACGGCCGAGCTCGATCACCTTGCCGGCCTGCACGCTCGGTGAGGCTGCGACCCTCCAATCCACGCTGACTGGCGCGAGTGGAGTTTTGCCGGTGTCCCCTGGCACGATCGCGGCGCCCGCGGGCACGGCCGAGACGCGATAAGTGCCCGGCAGCAGCACGACGTCGAATTGGCCGTCCGCGCCGGCTTGCGCCGTGCGCACGAACGAAGCCAAAACACCGGGATCGACGCCATCGAGCTGGCTCGCAACGAACGTGACCGAGGCCGCTGCCGGCGTCGCCATCGCCTCGGCCGTGACTTGTCCTTTGACGTCCACGGGCAAGGGCAGCGCGGTAAATTGGCTCAGCGTGCCGCTATTCGCGGAGAACAAACTGAGCGCGCCGCGCGACAACAGCACCGTCGGTGCCGCCAGGCCGTTCGGCGGAGACAAGCGCACGAGCTCCTGCGCCGCGACCTGATTCATGATGCCAGTAACCGGTAGGTAAGAAAGACTCGCGATGTAACTCTTGCCGCCCTTCTCCAGACTGAGCGGCACGCTGTTCGAGATCACGCGCCCGGAAGTGGGATCGAGTATGTCCGCAGTCCAACCCGCGAGCGCGCCGTCCGCGAGCGGCCAACTCACGTGCAAATCGAAGCTCGACGGCGGCGGCATCGTGATCTCGAGCCCGAGGATGCCGCTCTTGATCGTTTGCCCGAGCAAGAGCTGAGGCGGCGAAGGACACGAAGTGTCCGGCTGCGGTGGCGGCTGCACGTAGATGTCGTACTGCCCGGGCGGCACGTTGAGCGAGAACGTCCAACTGATTTGATTCGACAACGCAGCTTGTGCGACCGCGGGCGACGCAAACAAACCGAGCGAGCCCGCGCTCGGCGTCAGCGAGATCAACGCCGGAATACTGCCGTCCGCGACCGCGGCGAGCGTGTTGCCTCTGTCGTCCAGAAACTTCGGCACGCAATCGCTGCGCGTCGCGATCACTTGTCCGGAAATTTGCGCCACGAGGTCGAGACTCAAATCGAGCTCGCCACCTTCCGTGCCGAGCGTCGTCCCGTTCGCCGTTGCAGCACCCGAGCACGAGGCTTGCGTAGCCGCCGAGCCGCTGCCGCAGGTCAAGAGAAATGAAACCCCGGCGATCGGCGAAGCATCCGCGGGCGGCGTGACTTGGAACAGCAGCGTCGTGAAAGTGCCGCTCGTGGTGTGGCAGCGTTCGTCGTCGCACACGCCGCCGTTGGAGCAGTCATCGCTCGTCGTGCATTCGTTTTGTGCGATCGTGCTCGGCGTTTCGGGCACGGACGCGACGCTGCACGCGGGCAAGAAGAGACAGCCGAAAATCAGCGAGTGTGCACGGCTCATGGCGTATTCGGCAAGGTCGGTGTCGGGCAATTGGTGAGCGTCGCCTGCGCGCCGTCCGGGGAATTCGCGTTCACCCACCATTGCACGAGCGAAGCATCGGTCTTGGCTTTTGCCGGAATCAGCGTGGTCGCGTCATTGCTCTCGAAGCTTGAATGATGCGCGACCACGAGGGTCAACGTGTGGCACGCCTGCGGCGGCGACGGACATTGCTGGCCACCCGGGCAGGCATCGTGCAGCACGACCGTCCAGCTAAAGGAGATCTCCCGATCGGACACGTCGAACGTCGAAGCCGAAATCGTCTGTTGGTTGACCGGGAACGAATTCAACGTGCCGTAGTCGAGGAAAAAAATCGCGGACAGCTCCTCGCCCGCATCCTCCGAGCGCACCGGCACGGTGAGCGGTACGATTTGCCCGGACTTCACC
>DASYCL010000038.1:0-4470 GCA_036500245.1 Polyangiaceae bacterium
ACGTAGTAAGTGCCGGGCGTATTCACGGAGGAAAAGTCGAACCACCAGGCTTTGTCGCCCGAAGTGGCGTCGGTCATGCCGCCGTTCCAGGCCGTGGCGGCCGCGCTGTAGACCTGTTTTTGGCTCACCGCATCGATGAGGGCGTAGGTCTTGCCCGGCGTGAACGAATCACCCGCGTCGAAGCCCGTTTGCGGATCGCGCACGACGGCGATCTTCTCCGCGTCCGGTCGATAACCGAACTGATCGACCACGATGAACTTGCTGAGCGGCTGGGTCGGCGGCGTGATGCTCACTCCGCCGGTGCCTGCGTCGCTGCTGCTCGTCCCCGCGTTGCCGGTCGAGTTCGTGCCACCGGTGCTCGAGCTCGCGCCCGCGGTAGTGCTCGCGCCCCCGTTCATCACGCTCGAGCTGCCGCTGCTGTTTGCTCCCGAGGAGCTAGCCATGTTGCTGCTACTCGAGCTACACGCCGGGCTCGCGGCGACGAACAACCCGAGCGAACCGAGCAATATCGATGAGACCGAAGCCGAACCACGTCGAATCAAAGGACCTCCGAACAACACATGGGGCGACAGTTCCGTCGCACTCCTCAAGTTGTCGCCTTTGTCAGGATCCGTCTGCTCAAATCACCTGCCGCGATTTGATAAATACCTCTAACTGTTGTCCGAGCGCGGCTCGCGCCGGGGTACGACATGCACCGCAGCGGGCGCGTTCAGCGTCGAAAGTGGAGCCGCAAAATCGCGAATTTTGGCGAATTTTGTGGCAAATTTGGCTCCAGCACCGGGCCCTTCTCCGTACTATAACAGCCGCATCATGACGGCTCGCAAAGTCTCGATTGCTGAGGTGATGGATCAAAGCGGCGTGGCGTTCGGCACGAGCGGCGCGCGCGGGCTGGTCGTCGCGATGACCGACGAGGTCTGTTACAGCTACACCGCGGGTTTTTTGCAGTATCTGGAGCAGAAGGGGGACATCAAGCGCGGCGGTCGCGTCGCGGTTGCGGGCGATCTGCGTTCGAGCACCCCGCGCATCCTGCGCGCCGTGACCAAGGCGATTCGCGATCGCGGTTACGTCGCGGTGAACGGTGGTCGCGTGCCGTCGCCGACGATTGCGCTTTACGGCTTCGACGAAGGCATTCCGTCGATCATGGTCACGGGTAGCCACATCCCCGACGATCGCAACGGCATCAAGTTCAATCGCCCGAAGAGCGAGCTGATGAAGAGCGACGAGCCGGGCATGAAGGAGCAAGTCGTCGAGCTCCCTCCGCACTTCGACGATAAGGGTTATATCGTGGCTCACGCGCAAGTGCAGGAATCGGAGCTCGAGCCGCTGGTCGAACATCGTTATGTGCAGCGCTATTTCGAGGCGTTTGGTCGTGGTTCGCTCGATGGAGCGAAATTGGGTTTGTTCGAGCACTCCGCGGTCGGACGCGACATCGTTTACGAAGTGCTCACGGGTCTCGGCGCCGAAGTGACGCGGCTCGCTCGCTCGGACAAGTTTTTACCGGTCGACACTGAGGCGATCCGCGCCGAAGACGTCGAGTCCGCCGCTCGCTGGGCCAAAGAGCACGACTTCGACTCGATCGTTTCGACCGACGGCGACAGCGATCGTCCGCTCGTCAGCGACGAGCACGGCAAATGGCTGCGCGGTGACGTGGCCGGCATTCTGGTGGCGAAGTTCCTCGGCGCGACGTTCGTGGCCACGCCGGTCAGCTGCAACACCGCGGTCGAGAAATGCGGCGCGTTTTCCCGCGTCGCGCGCACGCGCATCGGTTCGCCGTACGTGATCGACGCGATGAACTCCGCGCTCTCTGGCAGCGAAAAAGTCGTGGGCTACGAGGCCAACGGCGGCTTCCTCACTGCGACCGAGTTTCACCCGAGCGGCCGCTTGCCGCCGCTGCCGACGCGCGACGCGCTGCTCGTTCACTTGGCCGTAATCGCGAGCGCACGCGCACAGAAGCTGAGCGTGTCACGGCTGCTCGCCACGCTGCCGCAGCGTTTCACCGCCAGCGATCGGCTCAAAGATTTTCCAACCGAGCTCTCGAAGCAGCACATCACCGAATTGAGCCAGGGCGGCGCGCCGGCAATCGAACGCGCATTCCCGAAGTTCGGCGCGGTGCGCGATAGCTCCACGGTGGACGGCCTGCGCATCACGTTCGCCTCCGACGAGATCGTGCACCTTCGTCCGTCCGGCAACGCGCCGGAGCTCCGCTGCTACACCGAGGCCGACACGGAAGCGCGCGCGACCGAGCTCGCTGGGCAAACGCTCGCGTTGCTTCGCTCTTGGCGCTAGTACGACAACCCGGAATTTTGTTCCGGGTTGTCGCCGGAACGCAGCGCGAGCGAAGTGTTAGGCGCTGGGCATGGCTGCGCCGCTCAGGGCAACCCAAACCCAACAAAATCCGCAAATACCGGTAAATTGAGCGCATCGATGCGATACGTGGTGCCGCCCGCGGCGCGCGAATGCGACAGCGCGAGCGCGGCTGTCACGCGATCCGGTCCGCTCAGGTGAACCGCGCTGCCGAAATGGGACGCTCCGATCTGGAGCCCGACGATCGGATTTTTGCGCGCGGTCTCGAGCACGCGCCCGGCGTCGAGCCAGAGAATGACGTCCGCTTCATTGGGCAGGGCTGTGCGAGCCGCGCGATGCGCTGGCTCGTTCGCGAGTGTGTTTTCGTGCGCGAAGAACGCGCGTTCCGCGCGCGTCACGACCTCGTTCCCGCCCAGTGCGACGAACAAATAGCCGCCTTCGAAGCGAACTTCGGCGCGGAGCGCGTACGCGAGATCCTTGGGCGCAAGGCTGTAGCCGTGCGCGTCTTCTTGGATTTGAAATTCGGTGAGTGACGCAGAAAAATCGCTTTTCAAACGCGCGACGAGCGCGCGCGCCGGCGCTTCGTCTTTCAAGGCTTGCGCGTACAGGAGCGCAAAGCCTTCCAACATTTTCTGCGGCGCGCCGAGCGAGAGCTCGTAGTTCGAAGGAGCCAGCGCAGCGAGCGCCGCTTGATCGCCAATTGAGCCTAAAATGGCGTCGAGGTGCGTGCCGAAGCGCGCTTCGAGCTGCACGATTTCGGCGCGTGTTTGCGTTGCTACTTCGGGATTCACGCTCGTCAGGCGAGCGAGCAAAGTGCGTTCGAGCTCGGCACCGCTGAGCTCGCTCTGGGTCGCGACCGCAACATACGCGAACGTCTCCGCCGGCAGGCGGTCGATCACGGCGAGCGCAGACGACGTGCTCGTCGGAGCTTGACCTGGCTCATCGCGTTCGTGAGCGACGAAGCGTGTGAGCAAGCCCGCACTGCCGAGTCGCGCGCTCAGTGCAAGTGGGCCTGTCTGCTGCGACCAACCGAGGAACGCCTTCGACGGCAGGTCGCTCCGCGCGACAAGCTTCGTCGGATTGACAAAACCTACGACATCGGCGCCCGCCGCGAAATCCTTTTGCACGGCGTGAAACTCGGGCGTCTGCTCGAGCGCGGGCACGTCGAGCGCAATCACGCTGGCCATCTTGTCTGCGAACGCGGGTGAACCAACGAACAAGATCTTGGCGGTTTCGAACCAAACCAGCGCGAGCTCTTTCGGGTCGAGCGAAAACGCCCACAGTGAACGCCGAACGGTGTTGGCATTCGCTGGGATTTCTGCTGAATTTGCGCCGAGCGCGTATTTGCGTCCGGTCTTACCGGCCAAGCCCGTGTACTTGAAGCGCTTCGACGCTAGAAAAGCGTTTACCGGCGTCGCGCTACTGAAGCTGAGCAGCAGGCCTCCTTCCGGCGCGCTTGCGAGTCCGCGCGCGGCGACGCCGAGTGAGCTTGCTGCGAGCAACATGGAGTCGATGCGCGGCTTCGGTACGTCGAAGCTCGCGCTCAAGTCGTTCGCCGCGTCCTCGATCAATTGCTTGCCGACCAGCTCGTTCGCGTCGAGTACGCGCACGTCGTGCAGGCGCCCGAGCGTTTGGCGAAGGTTGGGCACTTCGAGCAAGACTTCGGTGTCGGTCGGAACGGCGCTCTGCGGCGGCATCCCGCCGTTGTTGAACATCACGTAGCTGCCAATTGCGACGGCAGCGAGCGCGAGCCCGAAGATGCAGAGCACTGCGCCGAGCAGGAGCCCGCGGTTGTTTTTGGGTTGGGGGAGCGCGGTGCGGCGCTCTGCGGCTTCGGGTTCGACTGTCACGCCCATTTCGGCGAGCGCGCGGGCAAACGGTGGATGGCTCGCGAGCGGCACGAAGCGGAGCGCGCCGACCGGCGAAATGTGGCCTGAATCGAGCTTGTTCGCGCGGATCAAGCGCACGATTTGCGCTTCTTCGAACGGCCCTTCCGGCGCGCGTCCGCCGCCGCGATTGACGAAAAAGCGTGCCACGGTTCAGCCGCTGCCGAACTCGGCTACGAACGCGCGATGCGCGTCGAGCGTCGGATCGGTGGCCGTGGCGAGGGTTCGCGGGCGATGCCCGGTTTGAAACTCGAGCACGGTGATCGAGCGGTCGCCCTCG
>DASYCL010000039.1:0-4071 GCA_036500245.1 Polyangiaceae bacterium
CGCGAGCTCGCAACAGAGCTTGCACTTCGGGCGCGGCGCCTCCGGCTCCGCCCTCACCCGCGCTGCCCGTCGCGCCGGCGGCGCCGAGCTCGGACGCGCCCGCTGCACCCGTCCCTGTCGAAGCGACTGCGGCTTCTTCCGCTTGGGCTTGTGCGATCGCAGCCGCACAATCCAAACCGGACACGAGCCCGAGCACGCCCGCGATCACGAACGGCTGAATCACGTCCTTCGCCGGATCGGCGCCGTCGATTGCCTCGAGCTCCATGCTCTGCCCGAAATTGAGCGGAGCGTCCGTGAGCGGCATTCCAAACGGCGTGACCGCGCCGTCCGCCGCGACCGTCGCGAGGCAAACGGCGATGCTCGGCGCGTCCACCACGCCGTGCACGATCGTGAGCACGCTCGCTCCGGGCGCTTCGTCATCGGGGTGTCCGCCAGTTCCACCGCTCGTGCCTGCGCTACCCGACGTGGCCGGTTGCGTCGAAGTGCCGGCGCTGCCGCCCGAGCCACCTGCGATCGGGCCGGGGTTCGACATTTTCTCGAGCGCGTCGTGATCGGTTTGGCAAGCACTGGCAAAGCACAGACCGAGCGCAGCGATCCACGCGAGCAGCCGAATTCGAGCCCGAAGCATGCGCACTCGATATGCCATGCGAGCCCGTTCAGTTCAAACGCGCGCCAATCAAGTGCCCATGATTGAGCGGGCCATGGCCTTTGCCGAGCCCGGGCGCGGTACGAATCGCTTCGAGCACGTAGTCTTCCGCGCGTCGAACCGCGTCCCGCAAAGTGAGGCCGAGCGCGACGCCGGTCGCGATCGCCGAAGCCAGCGTGCAGCCGGTACCGTGCGTCGATTGGGTGACGATGCGCGGGTGCTCGAAGCGAACGGCTTCGCCGTCAGCAGTGCGCAGCACATCCACGATCGATTCGCCGGGCAAGTGCCCGCCCTTGATCAAGACTGCGCTGGCGCCGAACGCGAGCAAGCGATCCGCCGCGCGATCGATGTCCGCGATGGTCTCGATTTTCACGCCGCTGAGCGCTTCGGCTTCCGGCGCGTTCGGCGTGATCAATGCCGCGAGCGGCAACAGGCGTTCGACCAAGGCGGCGCGCGCGCGCGGCTGGAGCAGCGCCGTGCCGCCTTTGGCGACCATCACCGGATCGACGATCACCGGCAAGTGACGCGCGCGAGACTCGAGCACCGCCGCCACGCGCGCGATCGTTTCTTCCGAATGCAGCATGCCGATCTTGACCGCGTCCGCGCCGATATCGGTGAGCACGACGGACATCTGCTCCGCCACGAACTCGGGGTCGATCGCCGCGACGCCGAAGACCCCGAGCGTGTTTTGCGCGGTGAGCGCGGTGATGGCCGTGGCCGCATAGCCGCCGAGCACTGTGATCGTTTTGATGTCTGCTTGAATGCCGGCTCCGCCGCCGGAATCGGAACCGGCAACGACGAGCACTCGGCCGCGGGGTTCAGCTGCTTCGCGCATATCAGCATCCTAGCGCCGAGATCGGCTGAGGCGCGAAAAATAGCGGCGCGCGCGACTCGAGTGGCAGCTGGACACGCCAACCGAAGCGCTCGCTTCTAAAGCTCGGCGCTGATCGCTATGCTGTAAGTTCCCCTCGTGTCATCGGCCACTGCAGAAGAGCGCGCAGCCACATACGTCGGCAAAGTGGTTGGCGAGCGCTACCGTTTGTTTTCCTTGCTGGGGATGGGTGGGATGAGCTCGGTCTTTCGTGGCGTGGATCCCGAAGGCCAAGCAGTCGCGGTCAAAATCTTGTTTCCGGAACTGCTCTCGGGCGAAGGTGAACAGCGCTTCGACCGCGAATCGAAGCTCGTGCTCGGCCTGAGTCACCCGCACATCGTCCCGACCACCGACGCCGGACGGGACGACAAGCTCGGCGCGCATTTTCTGGTCATGCCGCTGCTCAACGGGCGCGATCTCGACAATATCCTCGAAGAAGAAGGCGCGCTCGATCCGGAGACGGCCGTGCGCATCGCGCTACAAGCCGCGCGTGGCCTCGCCGCGGCGCACCGCATCGGCGTCGTGCATCGCGACATGAAGCCCGGCAATTTGTTGGTCGAGCGGGACGAAGAGGAGCTGATCGTCAAAGTCTGCGATTTCGGCATCGCCAAACAACTCGACGCCGGCGAAGACGACATGCTCACCGCGACCGGCAGCCGGCTCGGCACGCCGGACTACGCCTCGCCGGAACAGCTGCGCAACGCCAAGGCTTGCGACGAACGCACCGATGTTTGGGGCCTCGGCGCGACGCTCTATCAAATGCTGTGCGGCGTGGCGCCGTTTTCGCACATCGAATCGGTGTACGAGCTGATCGCGGCGATCTTGAGCGACGAGGTGCCGCACATTCAAGATCGCGCGCCGTGGATCGAACCCGGGCTCGCGCGCATCGTGCATCGCGCGCTCGATCGCGATCCGGCGCGCCGCTTCCAAACCATGGACGACTTCGCGCGCGCCTTGCGCCCTTACTCCGGCGGCGACGAGCTGCTCGACGAATCGCGGCTCACGCGCACTTCGGCGGAGCTCCGCTCGTACGTCGCCGAGCGCGCGGATCTCGACGAGTCGTACGTGGACGCGCCCGAGCCCGATTCGAGCGGGGACGACGACAAGCTGCGCCTGGTCGGCAAAAAGCTGGCCGCGCGTTACCGCGTGCGGCGCTTGATTGGCAAAGGGGGCATGGGCTCGGTGTACGAGGTCGAAGACGAAAACGGCCACGCACTCGCGGCCAAGGTCGTCTCGGCGGGCATGGCCGGCGCATCGCCGACCGCGCTCGAGCGCTTCGCGCGTGAAGCGCGCACCGCCAGCAACATCACGAGCGACAACGTCGTGCGCACGCTCGACACGGGCACGGACGAAGCGCTCGGCATGCCCTTCATCATCATGGATCTCTTGCGCGGCACCGAGCTTTCGAGTGTGCTGAAAAAAGAGGGCGCGCTCGAGCCTCAAGTGTGCGTGCGGCTCGTGCTCCAAGCGGCGAGCGGCGTGGCCGACGCGCACGAGAGCGGGGTGATTCACCGCGACATCAAGCCGGCGAATTTGTTTTTGCACGCGCCCGAGCCCGGCGGACCGATCACCGTCAAAGTCTGCGACTTCGGCGTGGCCAAGCGCACGCGCGCGGGTCAAGGCAACGCCGCGAGCCACCTCAGCCTCACGCGCACCGGCGGCATGATCGGCTCACCGATGTACATGTCGCCGGAGCAGGCAAAAAACGCCAAAGCCGTCGATCAACGCACCGACGTGTGGAGCCTCTCGGTCGTACTCTGGGAAGCGCTCAGCGGACAACGGCTGTGGGGCTCGCCGAATTCGCTCGGCGAGTTGATCGTCGCGATTTGCACCGAACCGATCCCGGAGCTCGACGTGATCGCGCCCTGGATCCCCCCGGAGCTGGCACGCGTGGTGCATCGCGGGCTGGAGCGCGATCCGGCGCTGCGTCCGGCGAGCGTGCGCGATTTCATCGCGGCAATTTCGCCGTTTTCCGGCGGCTCCGATCGCGTCGCGGAGACGGAGCTCGTCGCGATCAGCGAGGCCGCGCGCAGCGTGCGTCCGGTGCGAATTCAGATCAGTGAAACCGCAGTCGTCGGCATTCAGAACCTCGCGCGCGGCGGTCGCGGCGGCGCCTCGCTGCCGCCCGAGCGCGCGAAGCGCATCTCGAAGCGAGCGCCGAAGGCAGCCACCAGCGGCGCGAAATTAATTTTGATCTTGCTCCTGCTCGTGTTGGTGGGCGTGCTGGCGGCTGCGCTCGGTTACTTGCTCGCGAAGGGCTGAAATCGGGACTGAGTGTTCATGTTGAGATGTTTTTTTTGCCCTGCGCGCGAATCGGCGCTTGGCCGCTCGCGCTTCTAGTAGCGCGGCTGGCGCCTGTTCACCCCTTCGGGTATCACGAAGCGCGGCGGTCAGTTTCAACGTGGCCGCCCATCATTCGAAAACCGTGATCAGCCGCGCGAACCTGCTGGCTTTGTTTTATTTCCGGGCATTCGGCTGCCAGCCTTCGCGCTCGCTCCGGCGCGAAAGAAGTGAGCGAAAGAAGAGAGCGAAAGAAGAGAGGGCGATGTGATCA
>DASYCL010000040.1:0-5403 GCA_036500245.1 Polyangiaceae bacterium
TCGTAGTAACCGAGAGCGGAGACGGCCATCTTGCCTTTCCGATACTTTACCGAATCGGGTTTGTCGAGCCGCGCGGCAAATCGCTGCTCTGGGGAACCAAGGAGCAGCTCAGTCGTTCGGAGGCGAGCTTCGCTTGGAAGCTATGCGCACGAGGAATTTCCTCGATCTCGCGCCCGACGCTGAGCTTGCCGGTCGCGCCAAGCGAACGCGGGACGCGCCACTGCCGCACCAAATCTCCGCCGTCTACCACGACTTGGAACAACCAATCCGGGCCATCGTCGAAGTGATTTTCGGCGACCAAGAGGTCATAGCCTTGGCGATGCTCGAACAAGAGCGTGCGTCCGCTCGGCGTTTCGACGACCTCGACGAGCTGGATTCGCGGCGCGCGATCGGAGTGGCTCGCATCTTCGCAATGCCCGGGCACGAAGGCCGCGACCGTTTTCAGTTTCGGCTGCGGCGTATCGCGCGTGACGTAGCCGCCGCGGATCGACGCACTACACGCGAGCAAGCTCAGCGCGAACAAAGACGGCGCGCCGCGCGCGGCGCTCATCGCGTCGCGTCCGCGGCACGCACCGCCGTCACGAACGCGCGCAGCTTTTCCGGATCTTTCGCGCGGGGGTTGCCGCGCATTTCGACTCCGCTCGCGACGTCGACGCCGAATGGCGTGAGCACGCGCATCGCTTCGCCGACGTTGTCCGGCGTGAGGCCGCCCGCGACGATCAAATCGCGCCGCTTGCTGAGTGGCAGCGCGAGCGACCAATCGAAACGCGCGCCGGTTCCACCGAGCTCGCCTGGCACTTTGGCGTCCACGAGCAAGCGCGTTCCTCCGTATTCGCCCGCGCGCGCGACGTCTTCGGCGCTCGCGATGGCGACGGCCTTGTAGGCATTCGGCAAGAGCAGTTCGAGCTCTTCGGCGGATTCGGCGCCGTGCAGCTGCAACCAGCGAATCCCGCTCGCAGCGCGCAGCTCTTCGAGCTCGTGAGCCGTTCGATTTGCGACCACGAGCACCAATTCCACCCGGTCCCCTACGGCGTCCGAAATGTGCGCCGCGGTGGCGAGATCGATCACCCGCTTCGACGCGGGCACGAAGTTCAAGCCAAGCGCATCCGCTCCGGCGTCAAGCGCCAGGAGCGCGTCCTCGACGTTCGTGATGCCGCAGATCTTGACGAAGGTCATGGTGAGCTCGTTCACAGCGCGGCGTAGCGCCGGCCAGCCCCCGCGTCGAGTTATTCGATTTTGAGCAGCTCTTTGACCGTCGCAATCACTTGCGGGGCTTGAATCGGCTTCGTGATGTAAGCGTTCGCTCCGAGCTGGAGCGCGCGCTGGCGATCTTCTTGGGAGCCTTCGGTCGTGATGATTACGATCGGGGTGTCTTTGTGAACCGGATCGCTGCGCACGCGCTTCACGAGCTTTAAGCCATCCATGATCGGCATGTTGATGTCGGTCACGATGATGTCGTAGCGGGCGGAGGCGAGCTTGCGCAGACCGTCCACGCCGTCGTCCGCCTCGGTAACGCGTAGGTTCCGGACGCGTGCGAGGGCGAACACGAGCAGCTGCCGCATCATCGGCGAGTCTTCAACGATCAAGCAGGAGTATTCGGCCATGGGATGCTAAACGCTGAGGTCCAAGAATGCTTCGAGTCCTGGGAGCTTGTGCTCCGCTTGCGCGAATAAGCTCGCAGCCACCAGTGCTTGCGCTGCATGTTGCCCGAGCAACTTGAATAACTCGAAGTCCACTGTATCGAACTTATTTTTTTGAGCCAGGGTCGAAAAGATGGCGATTGTTCCGACCACCCGGTCGTCGACCGAAAGCGGGATGACAGCAGGTGGATCCTGCAGCGTCCCTTGGCTCGGGTCGGAATCCGCCACACTCGCCGAACCCTTCTTGAGCACCTCACCAATGCGCGTGCCGACGATGCGAATCGGAAGCAGCTGGTCACCGGGCACGCCTTCGGACGCAATCGGCACGAGTTCTTCACGGTCCGGATTCACCAAGTACATCGCGTAGCGCTCGGCGCCGACGAGCTGCGCGAGGACTTCTTTGATTCGCCGGGTGACGCCGCGCGGAGACAAGCTCGAATGCAGCTGATTGCTGGCGACGAACAGGTTCGCCAAGTTGGCGAACTCTGATTCGACCTCCTGTACGCGCGCGGTAAATTCGGTGGTGATTGCTTCGGCCTCGCGATAGCGAGAAATGAGCTCGCTTTTCTCGCGTTCGAGGCGGTCGATTTTTTGGAGCAGCTCGCGCACGGCGCGGTCGGCTTCGACTTTGGCGCGGAGCCCTGCGTTCTCGCTCTCCAGATCTTGCACCCGACTCAGCATCCGTTCGTGCTCTTTCAAAAACTCCTCGGTGAGCTGCGAGCCACGCGAAAACTTTTTGAGGAACTCGTCGCGCTCGGTCTTGAGATCCGGGCCTGGGGCGTCGCTCCCTGTTCCGCGACTGCGCTTATCCTTCGTCATCGATTGCTATCAGTATAGACGGAGTCGAGACCGCGCGGAAAACTCCTCGCGCTTTCGGGCGCGCGCCGGCACTCGCACTGGCACTGGCGAACGAGCACTGTCCCGAACTGGCGATTTTCGTGTGCGGCCGCTGCGCAGGCCCGGGCCGCGCCACGCAAAGCTCGAAACTGCAGACACCCTGCGGTGTGTGCGCACGTGTGCCGCGCGCCACGTCCCGCGCGAAAGACGGTTCGCCCGCTATTTCAGCCGCGTGAATGCGGCCACCCGGCCGCACGTGAAGCCGGCGCGCGGGGCTGTTATGCTTTTTGATCATGGCTGATGCGGATACTGGGCTCGGACCCGAAGCGATCGACCGCTTGCTCGAAGCGAATGACTTGGACGACGCGCGCTCGGCGCTCGCAGCAAAGAATCCGAGCGACGAGCGCTTCGCCGTGGTTCGCATCAAGCTCGCGCTCTACGACGGATCGATGCCTTCGGGTGCCGCGATGCAAGCTCTGATTCAGCTGATGCGTCGTGACGCGGCGTGGCCCGGCGCGAAAGAGCTCTATCAAGTCGCGTCGAACGCGGCGTTTCAGACGCGTGAGTCGTCGGTCTCGCACTCGCATCCGCCGCCGCCGGTCGAACGCAAGTAGCTCGTGAACCTCAGCCGGGATTGTGCGCGAGCCAATCCTTGAGCTCACCCACGACCACACGCGGCGCGCGGCGTAGCGCGGCGACGTTGCTCGAGCCAGTGAGCAAAAGCGCCGCGCGGATCTCCGCTTCGACGCCGGAAAAGAATTGTCGTGCGCCGGCTGGACCGCCGCGTTCCAGCGCTTGCAGCGCCGAGCGCGCGATGCCGCCCGCGCTCGCGCCGAGCGCGATCGCTTTGGCGATATCGAGCCCGCTCTGCATGCCGCCGGTAGCGAACACGGTTTCGAAGCCGTGGCTGTGAACCCAGGCAACGCTGGCGGCGGTCGGCACGCCCCACTCCCAAAAAGCCTGGCCGAGCGCCTTTTTCTCGGATTTCGCGCGCTGGGTTTCGACCGCGACCCAAGAGGTTCCTCCCGCGCCCGAGACGTCCACGTGTTTGACGCCGACGTGCCTGAGTTTCGCGGCGACCGCGTGCGAAAGGCCGCAGCCCGTCTCCTTCGCGATCACCGGCAGCTCGAGCTCGCTGACCAAACGCGCGAACGTGTCGATGCCGCCACGGAAATCGCGGTCGCCTTCTTCTTGTACGATTTCCATGGCCGGGTTCAGGTGCACGCAGAGCGCGTCCGCGCCGACCAGCCCAACCAAATCCAAAATTTCCTGCGTGCTCATTTTCGCGGCCTGCACCACACCCAGGTTGCCGAGCACGAGCGCCGTCGGTGCCACACCGCGCACTTGATACGTGCTCTTGGCGTCGCTGCGCTTGTACATCGCGCGCTGACTACCGAGCCCGAAAGCGTAACCGCGCTCTTCGGCGATCGCCGCGAGTTCAAGATTGATCCGCTGTGCCCGCTCCGCGCCGCCGGTCATGCCCGCGATCAAAATCGGCGCGCGCAATTTTTTTCCGAGGATCTCGGCGCTCATGTCGATCGCGTCGACGTCGAGTTCGGGCAGCGCATCGTGAACCAGGCGCACGCATTCGAAGAGCGTCGTGGTCTGTTTGAACCCGACATCGCCCGACGTTGCCAAATCCAAGTGGTCGACTTTTCGCTCCGAGATGTCCGCCATGGTTTGTCACCATTGTCTCTTTGGGGTGGCACGCGGTTCAACCAAGATTCGCGATCCTTTCGGGAAGGAGCCGGTGTAGGCTCACGTCCTCGACAGCCCGAAGATGGCCCCGCGCAAGCCGATTTCCAGCAGTAGGACCCGAAGAACCAAGGCCGTGCCGCAAGCGCAGGCCAAGCCACTGCCGCAAAATGCCTTCGCCGCACTCCTGCCCACCGTGCAGATGGAAGTCGAAATGCGCTTACGCGGCTTCTTGGAGACGCGGCTCGATGTCGCGCGTCGACACGGCCCCGAAGTGCTCGAGATGGTGTCGGCGGTGCGTGACTTGTGTCTGCGCGGCGGCAAGCGCTTTCGTCCAGCGCTGCTCGCGGCGGGTTATCGCGCAGCGGACGAGACGGCCGCGCTCGAACCCGCGCTCGACGCGGGCGTCGCGCTCGAGCTGCTACAAGCCTACCTCTTGATTCACGATGATTGGATGGACGGAGACTTGGTGCGGCGCGGCGGCCCCGCGGTGCACGCGCAGCTCGCCAAGCGCTTTCGTTCGCAACACAAGGGAGCGGCCTCCGGCGTGCTGGCGGGGGACTATGCTTCCGCGGTGGCGCTCGATGCGCTCAGCCAAGTCGAGATGGGAAGCGCCGCGGCGCTTTCGGCGATGGCCTGTTTCGCCGAGATGCAGCTCGACGCGATCGCCGGGCAGCAACTCGACGTGATCGGCGGCGAGTACGACGTCGAGCTGGCCTATCAGCTCAAAACGGGGAGCTACACCGTGCGCGGGCCACTACGGCTCGGCGCGATTTTGGCTTCCGCATCGCCGCGCACGCTACGCACACTGGATCGCTTTGCGTTGCCCGTCGGCGTGGCGTTTCAATTGCGGGATGATTTGCTGAGCGCATTCGGCGAGCCGAAACAAACCGGCAAACCGTTCGGCAACGATTTGCGCGCCGGCAAGCGCACGGCGCTCTTGGTCGCGGGGTTGAAGCTTGCGCGCGGCAAGGAGCTGCGCGCGCTGCGTCACGCCGTCGGCAATCGCTCGGCGAGCGACAACGAAGTGCGGTCTGCCCTCGGTGTGCTCGAAAGCACCGGCGCGCGCGCGACCATCGAAGCGCGCGTGGACGAACTTTCGGCGGCGGGATTGCGCGCGCTCAAGACGGGCGTCACACGCCAAGGTGCGCTCTTGCTCGCGGGTGCCGCCGAAGCCTTGACCACGCGTCGCAGCTAACGTGATGGCGCGCGCCAACGGAAAAATAATCCT
>DASYCL010000041.1:0-5934 GCA_036500245.1 Polyangiaceae bacterium
CTCCCCTGCGCGAGCTCATGACCGAATCGACGCCCGGCTTACCCGCACTCGTGCGCCGCTTGTCCGAAGTCTCGGTCGTGCGCTTCGGCGTCGTCGGCGTGAGCAACACCGCGCTCAGCTTCGCGGTGTTTTGGGCCGCGCATCACTTGATGCCCGCATTCGGCGCGCAATGCCTCTCCTACATCATCGGCATGATCTGGAGTTACTACTGGAACCGCCGCTGGACATTCCAAAGCCAAGGCCGCGTCACCGCCGAAGCCAGCCGCTTCTTCAGCTCACAAATCGCGTTCATGCTCTTGAGCTCGAGCCTACTCGGCCTATTCGTCGATCGCATGCACCTGCCAAGCGGCGCAACTTGGTTCGCCGTGATGGTACTGATCACGATCTTGAATTTCCTGGTCTCGCGCTTCTGGTCCTTCAAAAGATCCTGATTGGTTTTTGGGGGCGCCCCAGGAACGGGCGCGCTCGGCCGGCGCGCGTCGGCGCAAGGTTTCAGAGCCCGCGTGCACGCCCAAGCAGCCGCGCGAGCCCCACGCCGTAAAATGCTGCATTTGCTGGGTCTTTGGGGGGATTTTGGGGCCCTGCGCGCGCATGGTGCTTGGTCGCTCGCGCGTCGAGCGGCGCGGCTGGCGCCTGTTCACCCCTTCGGGTATCACGAAGCGTGTCGGTCAGTTCTCGTTACTCGCCTCGCATTCGAAAACCGTGATCAGCCCGGCGAATCAGAAGCTTTGTTTTATTTTCCGTGCATCGCGCCCACACCCTTCGCGCGCGCTCCGGCGCGAAAGAGATGAGAGGATGAACATGAGCTCGAATGAACAATCAATAAACCGTCATCCACGCACGCAAAATCAAGCACGCAACCGCGCCAGCACTCCACTGATATCCTCGGGCAAATCTTGCTCGAAATCGAGTTCTTGATTCGTGATTGGATGACGGAACCCGAGTTCCATCGCATGCAACATCAATCTTGGCGCGGCGATCGTCTCATACGGATTGTTCTTCGCGTAGACGCGCTCGCCGACTAGTGGATGACCGGCTTCGGAAAGATGAATCCGAATTTGATGCGTGCGCCCGGTCTCGAGCCGGCACTCGATGAACGTCGCGCCGCGGAGTGCTTCGCGAAACATCACGTGCGTGATCGATTCGCGGCCGAGCTTCGGGTTCTGCGTCGAGCCGCGACGACCATCGCCGCGATCTTGGATCAAGCGCGAGAAAATCGTGCGGTTCTCGATCGCGCCGTGCACGATCGCGCGATAGCGGCGCCGCACCGAGTGCACCCGAAATTGATTCTTCAAATCGACTTTCGCCGCGTGAGTGCGCGCGAACAAGACGAGCCCGCTCGTTTCCTTGTCGATCCGATGCACCACGCCGAGCGGCGGCTCCTTTTTGCCGAGCTCCGCGCGCACGAGCTCGTCGAGCGTGCCGGTCTCGTTTTCGTCGTATGGCACCGTGCTGATGCCCGCGGGCTTCTGCACCACGACCACGTGCGTGTCCACGTGCACGATCGCGCCTTTGGTCAAGCGCGGCCCTTCTTTGTGCCGCGCCGCATTCATGCGCAGGTCGACCGCTACGCCGCTTTTGAGCCGGCGCGCGGTTTCGCGCAGCACCGCGCCGTCGACGAACACTTTGCCGGTTTCGATCAAACGCCGCACTTCGGCCCAACTCGCGCCCGGATGCCGTTCGCGCAGCAAGCGATCGAGCGGCTCCCCAGCGCGCCCTTCCGGCACGGTGAAGCTCAGATCCTTGAATACGAAGCGCTGCTCGGACGCGCTCAATCGCCGCGCCCGCGCGGCGAGTTCCAGCGCGGCCTCACGTGGATCTTGAGCACATCCCGGTACTCACCGATTTGCGCGCAGTGATCCATCTTGTCGTTGCCGGCGAAGCCGCGCACGTGAAAGTTGCCCTGCGAATAGCGCGAAATCAGATCCATACCGAGCGGCCCGTTGCCATGCGTCAAGTGCGTCTTGCCGCCCACCTCGTGCACCAAATAATCCGCGGTCTCGGTCGTCGACGCGTAACCCGGCGGGATGATCGACGAGTGGCTCACGAACATGAGCGTGTCACCGCTCGCCGCGCGCTTGGCGAAATCAGTGAACAT
Organism: Polyangiaceae bacterium; assembly: GCA_036500245.1. Classification (GTDB taxonomy): domain Bacteria; phylum Myxococcota_A; class Polyangia; order Polyangiales; family Polyangiaceae; genus PMG-095. The sequence goes on from DASYCL010000041.1 coordinate 2,099, forward strand.
CGCAATTTGCGCGCCGTTGATCGCGTCACCCACGTAACCACAGTGCAAGCCGTCGAGCAAAATCACCGTGTCGACATGCTCTTTCGCGTAGTCTTGACCCAAAATCCACTGCACCGCGCCGTAACCCGCGCTCCACGCGCTGAGCCCGAGTTTGCGCACGTGCGCGCTCTTTTTCCCGGTCTTCTTCGCGACGGCGCGCTCCACGCTCTCGATCAAGCGCGGGAATACGTCGGGCGCTTGGAACGCGGTTTCGTACGCGCCCGAACCGATCCCGAGATCGATCCCGACGAGCACCGCGCCGTCCATCACTTGCACCCACTCCTTGCGCACCGCTTCATGGCCATGAAAGTGGACCATGAGGTCGAAATCACCCTTAGGAGTGATACCACCGTGTTTCGGCGCGATGAACTGACCCATCCCAATGCCGCTTTGCCAGTGATCGTAAATACCGAAGCCGGGGTCCGGCGTGTCGCACGGGTTCACGCCGCGCTCGGCGACGGTCTTCTGCACTTGCGTTTCCGGGCTCGGCTTCCGCGCCACGAACGAAGCCTGCACCGTGGCCGCTTTGTTTGGTTGAGCCGCAGCGCTCGGTGACAGCGCGACGCAGGCAAGTGCAGCGCACAGCGCGCCACGCAAAGTCGTGAATTTCGAAGCCGGGGCCGTCAAAGCGACCCAAAGGTGCGCCGAACGCGGGCAATTTTCAAATTTGCTGCGTGTTCCGCCGACGCTGTCTCAACCGCGCACGAATAGCCCTGAAATCACGCCACTTCCTGCTGAGTGCTGCAGTGGATCGTCCCGAGTCCGAGCACGAAGTCCGTCGAATGGATGCCCACGACGCGCCGACCCGGAAATAGCTCGGCCAAGATCCCGAGCGCGATGCGGTCCTTCGGGTCATTGAAGGTAGGCACGAGCACGGCTGAGTTGCCGATGTAGAAATTGGCGTAGCTCGCCGGCAAGCGCTGGCCATCGAACACGACGGGCGTCGGCATCGGTAAGCGAATCACGTCGAGCTTGCGGCCTTTGGCGTCGCGCGTATTTCTGAGACGCTTGGCCGCGCTCTGGAGCACCGAGAAATTCGGATCCTTCCGGTTCGTCTCTTCCGCGAGCACGACTTTGCCCGGCGCGACGAAGCGCGCAAAGTCGTCGATGTGACCGGCCGTGTCGTCTCCCGCGATGCCGGCTTCGAGCCAGAGCACGCACTGTGCGCCCAAGTGATCGCGCAGCACGGTCTCCATGCCGGCTTTTCCGAGCGCGGCATTGCGCGCTTGGCGACCATCCAGCAAACACTCCTCGGTGCACAAGAGCGACCCTTCGCCGTCGACGTCGATTGCGCCGCCTTCGAGCACCACGCGTGCGCGGCGCCGGCCAAATTGAGCTTCGGGCAACGCGAGCGGCGCGCCGAGCGAAAGTGCGATCGCGAGCCCGGCTCGTTCGTCGCGCTGATGATTTTTGTAGCGCGCCCAGCCGTTGAATTTCCATTTGGCGAGCGCAGTCTCGCGTTTCTTGCCGTTGCCACGCACCAGGCCGAGCGGCAGAAAATCGCGCGTCCACGAGCGATCGGTCGGAAGGTGCACGAAGTCCACTTGCTTCAGCGATACGCCGGACTTGGCGAAGACGCTCTTCGCCATTTTCTCTTCGGCCGCGCCGGCAACGATCATCCGGATGCGCTCGCCGTCTTGCAGCGCGCGCGCGATTTCGGCGAACACGAATGGGATGGCTGCGAATTTGCCGGGCCAGTCCGTTGGTTCGTGCGGCCATGCGAGCCACGTCGCGGCATGCGGTTCCCACTCGGCCGGCATGCGGTAGCCGAGCGTGTGCGGCGTCGCGAGTGTCGCGGCCGCGGCGTGCGGTTTTTTCATCGAATGTTGCCCGTGTCGAGGAAGCGCCGTGTGAGATCGCCGTAAGCGTCGATGCGGCGATCGCGGAAGAACGGCCAATTGCGGCGCACCCATTCTTGGCGCGAGAGATCGCACTCGACGACCAAGGTTTCTTCGCCCTCGCCGGCTTCGGCCAAGACCACGCCGAACGGATCGGCCACGAAGGAATGACCCCAAAATTCAAGGCCGCCGTCTTTCGGGCCTTCGTGACCCACGCGGTTCACCGCGACCACGAACACGCCGTTGGCGATCGCGTGGCTGCGCTGCATGGTTTGCCAAGCCGAGACTTGGGCTGCGCCATATTCGGCTTTCTCACTCGGGTGCCAACCGATCGCGGTCGGATACGTGAGCACGTCCGAGCCGCGCATCGCCGTGAGCCGCGCGGCTTCCGGGTACCATTGATCCCAACAAATCAAGGTGCCAACTTTGGCAACTTTGGTTTCGAAGCTCAGAAATCCGAGATCGCCTGGAGTGAAGTAATACTTCTCCATGAACAGCGGATCGTCCGGAATGTGCATCTTGCGATAGAGCCCGAGCGTCTCGCCGTGCGTGCCGACTACAACCACGCTGTTGTGATACACGCCCGGCGCGCGCCGCTCGAAGAACGGCACCACGATCGAGACCGCGCACTCTTTGGCGACCTTCGCGATCGCTTGCACGGTCGGCCCCGCAACTGGCTCGGCGAGATCGAAGTTCGAAGCGTCTTCGCTTTGACAGAAGTATTGCGTCGCGAACAGCTCCTGCAGGCAGATCAACGCGGCGCCACGCTTCGCAGCGTCACGAATTGCGAGCGCCGTCTTCTCGATGTTCGCGGCTTTGTCCAAGCCGACCGTGGTTTGAATCAGGCCAATTTTCAAGCTGCGTTGGGTCATGCGAGCCTCGTTTCAGGAGCGAGGGGGAGCCGAGCTCTGGAGCCTCGGGGCGCGATTTTGGAGCACAATCGCCGGCACGGAGCAAGCGCGTCGCCGAGCTCGCCGCGGGCATGGTAAACGGCGGCCGTGACGAGCACGAGCGCTAGATTTCATGTTGGGGCCGAGGAAGGCCTCGGGCAAGGGGCGCTCATCGTCACGCCGACCTACAACGAGCGCTCGAACTTGGAAGCGTTCGTCGAAGCAACGCTCGGCACCGCGCCGCGCGCGCACTTGCTGATCGTCGACGACAATTCGCCCGATGGCACGGGCACGCTGGCCGATGAGATCGCAGCGCGTGACAGTCGTGTGCGTGTGCTGCATCGACCGAGCAAACTGGGGCTTGGCACGGCCTACGTCGCGGGTTTTCGTCTCGGGCTACAAGGCGACTATCGCTACTTGCTCGAGATGGACGCCGACCTCTCGCACGACCCGCAGCATTTGCCATCGTTCTTCCGCGGGCTCGAAGCGGGCGCGGACGTCGTGATCGGTTCGCGCAACATCCTCGGCGGCGGCGTGCAGGGTTGGGGCCCAGGCCGGCATTTGTTGTCCAAGGGTGGCTCGCTCTACTCGCGACTCATCCTCGGCGTCGACGTGCGCGACCTCACGAGTGGCTACAAGGCGTTCACGCGCGAAGTGGTCGCTGCGATCCTATCGGAAAAAGTCGAATCCAACGGCTATTCGTTTCAAATCGAAATGACGTATCGCGCGCTTCGTCGCGGCTTCAAAGTCGCCGAAGTGCCGATCGTGTTCGTCGATCGCCAAGTCGGCAAATCGAAGATGGATCGCCACATCTTCGCCGAAGCGGTGCTCGCGGTTTGGAAGCTGCGGCTGCACGCGGCACGCGGGCGCTGAGCGGGAAATTCCGCGATTTCGCGGCTGCAAACGCGCTATCCGAATTTGCCACGCCCTCGCAACATGCTACGGTCCGCCCGCGAAACCGCGGCGATTTGGCTCATTTTCGCCCGCGCACCCCATGAAACTCATCATCCAGATCCCATGTCTGAACGAGGCGCAGACGCTCGGCGTGGCCCTTGCGGAGTTGCCAAAG
>DASYCL010000042.1:0-6165 GCA_036500245.1 Polyangiaceae bacterium
GCAGCGCGCGAAAGCGACCTTCCGCGGCGCGCAAGCGGCCGATATCCGGCAACATCAAGCCCGTCGCATGGCCGACGATCACGTAGTCGACCTGGCCGGAGCGGTGCACGAGCGCGCCGACTTGGCGCCGCGATTCGCGCGAGGCGTCGGCGAGCGAACGAATGAGCTCGGGCGTCGCGATGCGATCGCTCGGCACTCGGCGGCGATAGATACGTTCGAGAGTTTTGATCGCGCTCGGCGATAGGCCGGTGGTGTTTCCGTAAAGCTCAGGCATCCGAACGGCGCCGCGACGCCAATGAAGAGGCTATCACGCTCCGCGCGTCGCGCACGCGACGGCGCGTGCGCAATTTCGCCCAGAAAAATGCCGGCTTTTCTTGAGCCGCGCGTCAGGCATAGTACGCGGCCGATGGCGCTTTTGACCGATCTCGAGTTCGACACGGCCGCCGCGCTGGCGGCGCAATTCGGCTTGGATCTGGCCGCGATCGAGCCACTCGACGCGGGCTCGGTGAACTCCAACTTTCGCCTGACCGATCGCGCCGGCAAGATTTACTTCGCGCGCTTGTACGAAGAACAAGATCACGCGGGTGCCGCGCGCGAGCACGCGCTCGTCGCGTCGCTCGATGACGCGAAGGTGCCAGTCGTCCGCGCGCTGCGTGGCAAAACTGGGGCTTCGCTCGCGGATTTCGCTGGTAAGGCCTTCGCTGTGTTTCCCTGGCTCGATGGCGAGATCTTGTGTCAGCGTCGGGTCAGCGCCGAGGCGTGCCGCAAGCTCGGCGCGGCGCTCGCCCGCGTTCACTTGTCTTCGCCGCGCGCGCCCGAGCTCCCTGAAGGCCGATTTCGCGTGCCGGATCTGCGCCTGCGACTCGAGCGCGTCGTAGCTGCGGGGCGCAGCGCGCTCTTGCCAGCCGTGACCGAGATCGAAGAGCGCTTGGATCACTACGAGGCGCGCCGCTCAGGTAAGCTCGAGCTCGGCATTTGTCACGGCGACTTGTTCCGCGACAACGTGCTCTGGAAAAACGGCGAAATCCTGGCGCTGCTCGACTTCGAGAGCGCCTGTCGCGGTAACTTCGCGTACGACTTGATGGTGACGGCGCTCGCCTGGTGTTACGGCTCCTCGTTCGAGCTCGCGCTGGTGGAGGCGCTGTTCGCAGGCTATCGCGCGGTGCGGCCGGTGCCGGCGCTCGAAGCCGCCGAGCTCCAGACCGAAGCGGCGATCGGTTGCCTACGCTTTGCCACGACGCGACTCACCGACTTCTCGCTGCGCGTCGCGGACGGTGAAAAGCCCGCGCGCGACTATCGCCGTTTCCTCGAGCGCTTGCGCGCGATCGAAGCCGGCGCGCTCGATTCGTGTATTGCTGCGCTCGGAGCATGAAATGGCCGAAATACTCGGACCAAACGGCATAATTCCGTACACGCGTGACGCGCTCGGCTATCCCGCGATTCGCGCACAATCCGCGTCGGACGGTGTCTACGCGCTGGGCTATCTGCACGCGCTCGATCGCTTGGTACAAATCACCCTGACGGCTTATGCAGCGCGCGGTGAGCTGATGAGCGTGCTCGGTGATCTGCCGATCGCGCGCTTGGTGGACAACAGCGTGCGCGTGCTCGGAATTCATACCGGCAACAGCGAGCAAGTGGCGCGCTGCAATTCGGAGAGCCAAGCCCTGTTGCACTCGTACGCCGCGGGCTTCAACGCCGGTGCGCGTCAGCGCGGACGCCCGCTCGTGCTGCGCTTGCTCGGCATCGAATCGCGCGAATTTCGGCCGGAGAACGTGCTCGAGGTCTATCGCTTCATCACTTATTTCGGGCTCACCAGCATCACCGTTTCGACCAAGCTGATCGTCGCGGAGCTCGCTGCGCGCGGCGCACCGCGGCGCGTTTTCGATCGCTTGCTCGGTCCACTCGCGCAGGGCATCGATCTCGAAGCATTGACCTCGCTGCGGCTGCCGAAATCGCTGTCGTTCTTCGAGTCTGCGCTGGGTGGCTCACCGCGCGCGGGCTCGAATGCTTTCGCGGTTGCGGGGCGTCGCTCGAGCAGCGGCGGCGCGCTCTTGATGGGCGAATTTCACATGGAAACCGATAAGTTTCCGCCTTTGTTTTATCCGGCGGAAATCAGCTGCGGCGCGGAGGGTTCGCTATGCGGCATGACCATTCCCGGCTGCCTCTGGTTCGCCGCGGGTCGCACCGAGCACGTCGGTTGGTCCTACACGTTTGGGCACGGCGAGAACGTCGAGTTCGCGTGCGAACACGTGCGCGCCGGCCAATACCAACGTGGACAATCGTATCGGCCGCTCGTGCGCCGCGAAGAGCGAGTGCGAATCAAACGTAAGCCGAGCGAGACTTGGGTCTTTCACGAGAGCGATCGCGGCGTGGTCGTCGGAGACGCGAGCGGCGAAGCGGACCTCGTGTGCGTGCGCGTCACCGGCATCGACGAAGCGCACCGCGCGTTTTCCGCCGCCACTCGTCTTCTCCGCTGCAAGACCGTCCACGATTTGCTCGAGGTGCAGCGCGAGATCAAGAGCGTTTCACTCGAAGCGATCCTGGTCGATTCGAGCGGCAGCATTGCGAGCATCGCGACCGGCAGCATCGTCGAGCGCCCGAGCGGATACACTGGCGCGTATCCAGCGCTCGCGCTCGGGTTCAGCGACCAAGTGCCGGGGGTCGTCCCCGAAAGTGAGCGCCCGATTGCGCTCGATCCGCCGGAGGGCTTTTTGGTCTCTGCCAATCAAGGCGGCCAAGGGCCACACGTCGCGCGCTGGTGCGCGTTTCCCGAAGCGCCGTATCGCTCCGAGCGCATCACTGAGTTGCTCGCCGTGCGCGAGCGCCACACACCCGAGTCGCTGCTGCGCGTTTCGTATGACACCTTCGATCGCGGTGCGGCGCGCATGCTGCGCGCTTGGAGCCGGCTCTTGCCGGACGAGCCGCTCGCCAAGCAGCTCAGTGCCTGGGCTGAAATCCAAAAAGATCGCGATTTGCTGCGCTTTTACGGCAAATTGTATGAAGAGACGTGTTTTCTTTTGCTCGAAGAAGATTTGCCGCGCGCCGATGCGCGTCGCTTTCGCGAGTGGTCGGCGCTCGCCATTTACCAGTCGCAGCTCGATCGCGTGCTCGCGCTCGAACATCCCGAGCTGCTCGACGAGCAAGAGCTGAAGACGCTGCTCGCGCGCGCTTTCACCGTAGCCAAGCGCGACTATCGCGAGCACGACGTGCCCGTGAAATTGCGCTTCGCACACAGCGTCACGCGCGGGCGAACCCCGGCATTTCTCGGCTTCGATTCGCCGGAAATCGAGTTGCCGGCGAGCCCGGACGCGCCGTTTCAATGCCGCGTTTCGCCGATCTCGGGCGAGCGCTTGATCTATGCGCCCGCATTCCACTTGCTGATGGACATGAGTCGCCCGGGCGCTTGGTACAACATTCCTGGGGGCGCTTCCGAGTCGCGCTTCGGTCCGGGCTACGGCAAAGGAGTGGACGATTGGCTGCACGGCACGATGCATCCGCTCGGCAGCGCGCAGCACGGAAATCTGTCGCTGCGCTGAGCCATAGCGCTTAGTTTGGGGACGGAAGTTGCACCATATCGTGCACGTTGCCGCTCACTCGCGCGGGGCGTGCATAGCGGCGGCCGAGTCGCTCGATGCGCATCAACACGCGCGGCGCGGGCGCCATCGTGATCGTGAATTTTCGTTCGATGCGTTGATTGGGCACGAGCTCGAAGCGGAAGCGCTGAAGCAATAGCGCGAGCACGATTTTGATCTCGAATAGCGCGAACGTCGCGCCGATGCACATGCGCGGTCCGGCGCTGAACGGGTTGAACGCATACGGTCCGGGGTCGAGCCCGATCCAACGTTCGGGCCGAAAAATCAGCGGATCCGGATACAGCTCCGGCATGCGGTGCGTGTGATAGATACTGGCGAGGATTTCAGTGCCGGCCGGGATGCGATATTCGCCGAGCTCTGAGTCGCGCGCGGTGACGCGGTGATTGAGCGGTGCCGGCGGGAAAATGCGCAGGCTCTCCTTGAGCACATGGTCGAGCAGGGTGAGTTCGGGCAATTGCTCGAAGGTCGGCGCATCCCCGTGCAGCTTGCTTTGGAGCTCGTCGCAGAGCGCGGCCATGATTTCGGGATGCTGTGCAAGCACGAACAGGGTCCAGCTCAGTGCATTGCTGCTCGTCTCATGGCCTGCAGCGAAAATTACGCCCGCGTGCCCGACGAGATCGTCCTCGCTCAGCCGAGCGCCGTCTTCGTCGCGAGCTTCGAGCAACATCGAGAGCATGTCGCGCCCAGCTGTGGGCTCGCTGCGCTTGGCCTCGATTACCCGCTGAATGCCGCGATCGATTGCGTGCGACAAATCGAGCCAGCGCCGATACGGCGCGCCCGGCAAATCGAAAGGAAAAATCGCCGCGCCGCGAAATACCGTGCTCCACTCTTCGAGCTTCTGCCCGATGTTCAAACCGACCTCGCCGAGATCCGCGCCGAACAGCGTCGTGGTGGCGATGCGCAGCGTCACTTCCATCATGTCCGGACGAATGTCGCGGATCGTGCCGGGCCGATATTTGGCGAGTAGAGCTTCGGTCGTGGTCACCATTTCGTCCCGGTAGCTCTCGATGCGGCTGCGATGAAACGCAGGCATGAGCAGCCGGCGCTGTTGCTTGTGCGCAGCTTCGTTGACGTGAAAGAGCCCAGTGAGCATGCGCGTGACTGGCTTCTGTCGCGGCGCTTCCGGATTTTGCGGATAGAGTGGCCCGGCGAGCCCACACTTGTGAAAGTCCGTGTGATTGGTGAGCAACGCGCGAATCAGCTCCGGCCCATACAGGAACAACGTGCCAGGCGGATTCGGTTCGGTGGAAACCACGCGAGTGCGCGCGCCCACGGCGAGCGCCGTGATCGGCCCATGCAAACGAAACAAGCGTCCGATCGCGGCGATCGGGTCGGCCAAGAACCGCGCGAGCTCAGGCGTTGCACCGACGAGCGGCAGCGCGCGGGGTCCAGGAACGCTCAAGGCGGCGGGCATCGAGAGGCAGTGTCGTCCCGCGGCCGACTACGTCAAGTGTGTGGCGCATTCGTGCTTCGCTCGCCCACAAAAAGCAACAAGCGCCGCCGGCACATGGCCCAACGGCGCTCGCTTGGCACTCGAGGCGCTTCGAAAGCCTCAGTTGGTGAGCGCTTCGATGTTGCTCACGCAGAAGTTGAACGGCACGGTGGCGGTGCTGTTGGTCACGACCTGCCACGCGATCTTGACGATGTTGTTCGCCGCTTTGTCGCCGGTTAGGTCGGTCGGCTTTGCGGCTTGCCAGCATTCTTCGATCAAGTCCGCGAGATGATAAACGTTCGCGCCGATCTTGGGGGCCTTAGCCGTCCCAGTACAGTATTGATTGCCCGCCATGTCGTTGATCAGGAAGCGAAAGTTTGCCGCGACCGGCACCATGTCGCCCGAGAGGTCGAACGCGAAGCCCGTGATGCCGGCTGCGGTCGCATCGAACGCTAGTGGTGTCATCACGCCCATCATCGTCGTCGGGTCGATGGGCTGGTTCAGGTTGAGGCCCAAGGCCGCACCCCAGGTCGTGCCATAGCAATCGGTGGCCGGCGGCACCGGCGTACACATCAAGTCCACCTTGGCGGCGGTGCCCGACACGCAATTCATGCCTGTGCCGGCCTTGATGGTGTCCATGACGCTCGTCATGGTGGTGGGGTCCGCATAGCTGAAGAGCGCGCCTTGGATCATGGCCGTGTTGCTCGCGCCGTCCACCCAGCCGTCGGCCGGCGTGAGCGGAATGCCACTCGGTAGGTCGGTGCCGCTCGAGCCGCCTGCGGTGCTACCGCTGCCAGCGCTGCTGCTGCTGCCAGCATTGTTTATCGTTGGCCCGCTGCTGTCATCGCCACTGCTACAGCCCACCGCGCCCAGCGCAGCCGCGAACATCGAGAGACCCATCACCAACTGAATTGCCGACTTCATGCTTCAACCTTAGCGGAGCAGTCCTCTTCGTTCAAGGCCTGCGCGACAAAAAACTGGAACCGATTGCCGGACGCTCCGCTGATTTGCTGAGACCGGTTCCAGGTATGACTTTTGAGTCGCGTTTTTGGGATCATTTCGTACTCGGAGTCAATGCACGTCGACGTAGAAATCCGTCGTTTGCAGATTCGTGATCGGGCCGTTCCAGATCTCGTAGCC
>DASYCL010000043.1:0-4379 GCA_036500245.1 Polyangiaceae bacterium
AACAGTCTCTCACCCTCTTTCTCGATCTCTTTCGCGCCCGAGCGCGCGCGAAGGGCTAGGGCCAGACGCCCGGAAATAAAACAACGCAGCTGATTCGCCGGGCTGATCGCGGTTCTCGAATGGCGGCGGGACCCCAGGAGAACTGACCGAACAGGCGCCAGTCGCGCAGCAAGAGGCGCGAGCGGCCAAGCGCTGACTCGCGCGCAGGGTTCAAAAACATCAAAACCTAGTGACCTAAATGGGCACCGCGCCCGCCCGCGCGAGGAATTGAACAATCCCTCGATCCGTTTGCCCGCGAGCCGCCATTAGCGGATGAAGTGCCCCGCAAATCCCAGCGAATCGAGAGTCCAGATGGCCTGCCCGGCGTGCTGGAGTTATCGTGATTCAAGCGATGCGCTCAATCGACGCTGGCACGCTGCGGGATGGCCAGAACGTCGCGCCGCTTTCCGAGGCAGCGCTGCCGGGGCCGCACGTGCGCGATGATGCGCGGATCACCGCGATCGTGCGCGAGCACCACGCTTTCGTGTGGCGGCTTTTGATCCGGCTCGGCGTGCCCTCGCGCAGCGCGGACGACGCGACGCAACAAGTGTTTCTGGTCGCGATGCGGCGCGTGTCGGAGATTGCGCTCGGTAGCGAAAAGAGCTTCTTGTTCGGCACCGCGCTGCGCATCGCGTCGGACGAGCGCCGCAGCGCCAAGAATCGCGAGCTCGGGGGCGAACTGCCGGACGGCGCGGACCACGCGCCGAGCCCTGAGGAAAATTTGGAAGCTCGCCGGCGTCGCGACATTTTGCAGCAGGCGTTGTTGAGCATGCCGCTCGAGCTACGCACGGTGTTCGTGCTGTTCGAGCTCGAACAAATGACCAAGACGGAAGTGGCTACGCTTTTGACGCTGCCGGTTGGAACGGCTGTTTCGCGCTTGCGGCGCGCGCGCGAACTGTTTCGCGAGTCGCTGCGGCGGCGCGGTCTCGCAGAGGGGGAAGGCTGAACATGGTGCACGACGAAGACATCGATTCGGATTGGACGGCCAAGGAGCTCTCGGTGCTGCGTTCCGCGGAACAAGATGTGCCGCCGCGCGGCTCACTGGAGCGCACGCTCACAGCGATCGGTGTCGGCGCCGCAATTGGCGCGGGCGTCGGCACGGTGGCGACCGTGAGCAGCGCCGCGAAGCTCGGCGGAGTGGCGCGCTGGTCCGTCGGGTTCAAGTGGCTCACGGCTTCGCTCGCCGGCGTCGGCCTCGCGAGCGCGGTGTATTTGAGTCGGCATCATTTGCCGAGCGCGGCGCCCAGCGTGACGGCCGAAAAATCGGTGGTAGCGTCGGCGCCCGTGAACCCCGCGAGCGCGCCCGAGACGACGGAAGAGCCGTCCGAGGTTGCGGCCGTGGAGAGCGCTGCACCGAGCGTCCCTGCTACGAGCAGCGCGCCGGCCTTGCACGACACTGCGTCCGCGCGCCCGAGCGGCAAAGACGCACTCGCCGCCGAAATTCGCATCATCGACGAGGCGCGCGCGCGTTTGCGCCACGGCGACGCGCAAGGTTCACTCGCCGCGCTCGCGCAGTACGACCAATTGGTCGGTCACGGCGGCAGCATGCGCGCGGAAGCAACCGTCGTGCGCATCGAAGCGCTGCAAGCAAGCGGCGACGCCGCTCGCGCGACCGCACTCGGTGAGCGCTTCATGGCCAAAAACCCAAATAGCCCATACGTCGACTACGTGAAGCATGTCTTGGCGCGCTCGAATTGAGTCATGACTGCCGCCGTTCGTCTCGCCGCGCGGCTCTGCCCGCTGTTATCGCTCGGGCTCGTCGCGTGCTCCGGCAAGCTCGACTTGGGCCATGACTATTTGACTAGTCCGATCACCACCACGCCGGACGCGTCGAGCTCGGCACCCCAAAAACCAAACACGCCCGCGGTGCCGGACACGCCCACGCCGACGACTTGTGTCGGCATTCCGTGTTTCGCGGGACCGGTGATCGACGTGGCTGTGTCCGACGGCGCCGCCAAAGGCCTGGTGATGGACGCGGACAACGTGTTTTGGGCCGCGCCCGCTGGTCAGGAGATGATGGTCACGCCGCGCGACGGCAGCGCCACCATGCACGTGCAGACACCAACGGGCGGTCCGTATGCGGTCGCGGAGGACGACGCGAACGTGTACTTCACGAGCGCGGACGGCGGCTACGTCGCAATGATGCCGAAGACCAAGCGCGGGCCGCTTGCGCCAAGAACGCCGCCGCCGATCACGGTCTTGGTTTCGGGCCAGACCAATCCGGAGAGCATTTTGGTCGCCAGCGAAGGCATTTACTTCGGCGACGAAATGGGCGGCACCGTGAAGCTCGCTTCCTTCGACGGTCAGACGGTGCAGACGCTCGTGAACGGCCTCTACACCGGCGCCGAACTCGCGCTCGACGACCAATCGCTTTATTACCTCGACAGCGCGGGTGGCGAAATTCACACCATCGATCGCGCGAGCGGCGTGGACACGTTGCTGCTGGCCGGCCTCGAGCACCCCGTCGCGCCGGTCGTGCTCGGTGACGACTTGTATTTTTTGGAGCTTGGCACGGAAGACAACGGCTATAACGACGGCCGCTTGTCGCGCATCCCGAAGGGCGGCGGGGACGCGACGATCCTACTCCAGGATCTCGACGCACCGACCGGCATCGCCGCCGACACCGCCGCAATCTACTTGTGCACGCGCGGCACGGCGCTGAACGGCTTCCTCGGCAAAATCGTGCGCCTCGGCGATGACGGTGAAGTCAGCACCTTAGCCGTCAATCAACCCCAACCATTTGCCATCGCCGTCGACGGCCAAGCCGTATTCTGGACCACGGACGCGAACAATACGCTGCGTTCGATCGCGCGCTGAAAAGCGCGCCTCTGGCGCGCCTCGAACGCGGGCTACGCCAAGCTTCAGCGAAAGAAATCGTAGCCGAGCTCGAGGCCGAACGAGCCGAGCCCGCGCGGAGTCGTCCACACCGTGGTGCCGTCGAGGTCGAGCTCGGTCTTGGTGAGTCGCGCAGAGGCGGTCAGCTCGGGCGTGAACGAGAAGTGACCGACGAAAAACGAATAGCCGAGTCCCGCGCCGGCGCTCAGATCGAACTTCGCGCCCGAGCTCGGCACGGCCACGCCCTGACCGCGAGCGAGCAACGCGCCAGCGTCGAGCAAGGCGCAGAGCCGGAGCGCGTCGAAGTGCGCGCAGGGTGAAAACTCCGCGGCGAGCAGCGCGACCGACACCGCGCGCCGCGTGCCCGCCACATTTTCGGCTTGCGGCAAGACGAAAATGCCGTCGAGCGCGATCGAGCCGAGCCCGCGCTGATAGCCGAGGCCGATGGTGGGCCCCGCGCTCGCGCCGGGTACGGCGTTCAACCACGCGCGCCCGCCCGCGCGCACGAAGCCGCGGTTCACTGCTGCTTCCTGCTCGTCGGGCGCGCGCGGCGAAGCAGGCTTTGCCACGGGCAGCGGCTTCGGGTTTGCCGGCGCGGGTTTCGGCTTCGTCGAGGGTGCGGGCGGATTCGTCGTACTCGCGCTGGGTTTTGTCGCGGATTCCGGCTCGGCGGGTGGCCCGAGCGCGGCCAATGGATCGATCGCGATGCTGACGGCGAGCGCCGCGCCCGAAGCGAGCTCTTCGCAGCCGGAGCGTGTGTCGATGCGTCGTTCCCCGCGCACGCTGCCCGCCTCGTCGACGTGAACGATCGCGCTCAGCGTCGCGCCGCTCTGCGTGAGTCGCACGCTGATCTTGCGCGCCGCTCCGACGACGAACGGATCGCGGCCAAGCCGCGCGATCACCGCGCGACGAAACGCGTTTTCGTCTGGGCAAGCCTCGAGCTCGCTCGGTCGCTCGTAGCTGAGCTCAGCGACTTCGTGATCTGCGTGCGCGCGCTTGGTCGCGCAGGTGGCGGCGAGTGCGAGCAGCGCTGCCGTCGCGAACGCGCGCGTTGGGCCGTAGACAGTCCCGTAAACGGGTCCGCGCCGTGCGGAATGAGGCCCAACTCGAAGCATGAAGCAACGAGGGTAGAGCCTGCGCCTCGAATTGCGACGCGTTTTCCGGGCTTTCGGTGGTTCTGGTCCCGCCAAATGCCGGCAAATTTGCGCGTTTTTCTGGTGTTACTGCACCCGCCCGCGGGCCAACCGTTTCCGTGATCCGTCTGCGCGCGGCGCCCCATCACTGAGCGAACCTCTTCTTTGGACCAAGCCGCAACAGGTGCGACTCGGCCAGGGTCGTAGAAAGGCGCTGTGACTACGCTCGACGAAACACGGTTGGTCGGCTTCATCGAAGCCGTTTTCTCCCTCGAAATCGACGATCAGCAGTGGCTCGCTCAGGTGCTTTCCGCGCTCGGCAGCTTGTGCGGCTCGGAGCGCCACTATCGCGGATTTTTCTACGATGCTTCG
>DASYCL010000044.1:0-2623 GCA_036500245.1 Polyangiaceae bacterium
ACGCCCATCTGAACCGAAGTACTAGGCACCCCCCAACACCAAGCACGACAATGAGCCTCCACACCGCCGAGCACATGGCGTTTTTGCGCCAATCCGAAATCCGCAACATGACGCTCGAGTGCACGAAGCTTGCGGGCATCAACCTCGCGCAAGGCGTGTGCGACACCGAGGTACCCGAACCCGTGCGGCTGGGCGCCGCCCAAGCGATGGCCGACGGCTTCAACATCTACACGCGCTACGACGGCTTGCCCGCGTTGCGCGAAGCAATCGCGCACAAAGTCGCGCGCGATAGCGGCATGGTCGTCGATCCCGAAAAAGAAATCGTCGTCACGAGCGGAACGACGGGCGCATTTTTCGCAACTTGCAGCGCGCTGTTCGATCCGGGCGACGCGGTCGTATTGTTCGAGCCGTACTACGGCTATCACCTCGACACACTGCGCGCGCTCTCGCTCGCGCCGAGCTTCGTGCCGCTCGAAGAGCCCGATTGGAGCTTCAGCGTCGCGAAGCTTCGTGCAGCGATCGGGCCGAAAACACGGGCGATTGTCGTCAATACGCCGGGCAATCCTTCGGGCAAAGTGTTTTCGCGCGCAGAGCTCGAGAGCATCGCCGAGGTTGCTCGCGAGCTCGATTTGTTCGTGATCACGGACGAAATCTACGAATATTTTTTGTATGACGGCCACGCGCACGTCTCGTTCGCGACGCTGCCCGGCATGCGCGAGCGTACGATCACCATCGCCGGCTTCAGCAAAACATTTTCGATCACCGGCTGGCGCGTGGGCTACTTTTTGGCGACGCCTGAGCTCTGCTACAAGATCGGACATACGCATGATCTGGTCTACGTGTGCGCGCCCGCTCCGCTGCAGATCGGCGTCGCGCACGGCCTCACGCGACTCGAGCCGAGCTTCTACGAAGACTTGAAACGTGAGTACACGCGTAAGCGTGAGAGACTATGTTCGGCGCTCGAGCGCGCCGGCATTGCTCCGCACGTACCGAGCGGCGCATACTACGTGCTCGCGGATTCGCGGCGCATTCCGGGCCGAAACGCCAAGGAGCGCGCGCGCGGGTTGCTCGAGCGCGCGGGCGTCGCGGCGGTGCCCGGCAGCGCATTTTTCGAGGGCAATCGCGGCGACGACCTACTACGCTTCAGCTACGCCAAGCGCGAAGCCGAGCTCGACGAAGCTTGTCGGCGATTGGACTTGTTTCGTCCCTAGTTCGCGAGCACACGAGGAACCATGACCAAACATAGCTCCAAACCCTTCACTGAATTGAGCGGTGTCGAGCAAAGTGAGCTTCATGGGCTCCCGTGCCTGCGCGTGCAAACCGCGGCGGCGACTGGGCTCGTGTATTTGCAGGGCGCGCACATCGCCGAGTGGACGCCGCGCGGTCAAAGTCCGGTCTTGTGGATGAGCGGCAAAGCCAGCTATCAGTCGGGCAAACCGCTGCGCGGCGGTGTGCCGATTTGTTTTCCCTGGTTCGGTCCGCACCCGACGCACCAAGAGTATCCGCAACACGGCTTCGCCCGCACGACGGATTTCGCTTACGTCGGCGCGCGGCTCGATGGCGAGGGCCGCGCCGAGCTCGAATTCATGCTCGGCGAAAACGAAAAGACACGCGCCTTTTTCCCGCACGCGTTCGAAGCGCGCCTGCGCGTGGCTTTCGGCCAAACGCTCGGGCTGGCGTTTTCGGTGACGAACCGCGGCTCCGCTTCGTTCGACTACGAAGAAGCGCTGCACACTTACTTTCACGTCGCGGACGTGCGGAAGTCCGCGCTCATCGGGCTGAGAGGCGCGAAGTACTTGGACAAGGTGCGCGGTATGGCCGAATTCAGCGAAAGCGCGGACGCACTCACTTTGAGCGGCGAAACCGATCGCGTCTACGAAAGTGCCGCTGCCTGCACGATCGCGGACCCGCTCGGACGGCGCTCGCTCGTGGTCGAAAAAGCGCACTCTCAAAATACAGTCGTGTGGAACCCGTGGGCCGAGAAGGCCGCTAAAATTGCGGATTTCGAGGCCAGCGACTGGCCGAAAATGCTGTGCGTAGAAAGCGCCAACGTCGGACGGGCGAAGGTTTCACTCGCACCGGGCACGACGCACACGCTCGAGCTGACGATTCGCGTCGGGGACGTCGCGCTCGGTCGCGCGATCAACGACGAATTGAGTCCACCCTAGCGGCGCTTTCGCGCGCACAGCGCCATACGAAGCCCATCCAAGCTTCGATCGCCTGTTTATTCGAGCCACAAAACGCCGAAGCGCCGCGACGATCTTTTTTCGTCGTGGCGCCTCGTCCAAGTCGCCCGAGCGACTTCATCCCTCGGGTTTATTTTTGCGTGTCGCCGCTTTCACGTGCCGGTTGGCGCGGGCGCGGCCGAACCGGCCGCAGGCGGAGCGCCGGCGCCGTCACCGTGGTGATGGCCGCGATGCCCGTGGTGCGGGAACTTCAAGGTGCCATTTTCGAATGCGGTGCGAATCTCGGCTTCGGTCACCGCGCCGTTGCCATCGGCGTCGGCTTTGCTGAGCCAGGCCCAGCGCTTGTCGCCGACTTCGTCTTTGGTCAGCGCGCCATCGCCGTTCTTGTCGGCTTTCTGGAAGCGCTTTTCGGCGAACTGTTCGAACGCCGCCTTGCG
>DASYCL010000045.1:0-10552 GCA_036500245.1 Polyangiaceae bacterium
GCTGCCATTTGCATTCACTCGGGCACTTGCTCGAAAACTACGCGCGAGCGAACGCAGTGCCAGCGTTCGGCGCAGTCGCGAAGCAATTTTTCAATTTGGATTTCGACACGCGCTTCGGCGCGCCGTTCAAGAGTTTCTACGACGTGTGTCCGTACACGGACGCGATTTGCATCGCCTGGCAGAGCAACCTGCACGCAACCTCGGGGCCAGCCTCGAGCCAAGCCTTCGACTTTGCGGACATGAGCGCGGGCTGCGGCAACGTACATTTTCCGTCCAACGCGACGACGCAATACGAAACCACCGGCGACACCAGCGTGCTCACGTCGTGCGAGAATTTCGGCTTGAAAAATGGCACCGGTGGCGCCGATCTGACGACGCCGTACACGAATGCAGGGATCGCCAAAGCCTACGGCGAAACCCGCACCGACAATGGCTTCGACAATTACGCGAATGGCGTCGCCAGCGACTGCGGGGCCGTGCAGCCCACGTACATCTTCGGCAGCATGCCGGGGCTCAGCAACACCGCGACGGACAAGCAGGGCGCCCCGATGCATAATTGGTGGGTGTATCTGTTTTATTGATCGTGCCGAGCGCATCGAGATTGGCGCGGCACGCCACGGCGCTCGCGCTCGGGTTGGCCGGCGCAGCCTGGGTGTCGACGGCCTCTGCCAACGGTCGCTTTCCGCGTGCCGAGCGCGTGCGTGAAGCGCCTGGAGACGCAAGTACGCTCACGCTTGCGGGCACGTACGGCATCCTGATGACGCACGATCACGGCGAGCATTGGTATCACGTGTGCGAACCCGAATTCTCCGGACAGATGAACTACGTCGGCGATCCGCTATTCGACTACACGGCCGCGGGAACCGCGCTGGTCGGCGTCCAAACGACGCTCAATCGCTCGAGCGACGATGGCTGCAGCTGGAAAGCGGTGCTCGGAGATACGCTAGATTACGTGCCCGATTACACGCTCAGTGCGAGCGAGCCGGGTCGCGTGTTGGCGCTCACGAGCACGACTTCGGACGGCGGCATTGTCGCGCGCGTCGCGGAATCTTTGGATGACGGCGCGACGTTTCACGCGCTCGGCAACGCCTTGCCCGGCACCGGGCTCACGATAGAAGTGCCTCCATCGGCGCCCGATCGAATCTATGTCTCTGGGCTATCGGCACAGGGCGAAGGGATCTTGATGGTGTCGGGCGATCGCGGCACGACATGGAACTCGCTGGTCATCGCTGGGACCAGCACCAGCGAACCGCCGTACATCGCCGCCGTACTCGCGAGCGATCCGGATCGGATCTTCGTGCGCACGGACTCGCATGCTGCGAACGACGCGTTGCTCTTCAGCAGCGACGCGGGCGCGCACTTTCAAGAGCTCTATCGCGCGCAAGCAAAGATACTGGGATTTTCGCTGTCGCCGGACGGCACTTCGGTCTTGGTTGGCTATGGCGATCCGGTCGATCCCACGCTGACGATCGATCCCAGCGCGACGGGCGCGTTCCTCAGCGGCACCGGCTCATTTGCATTTACGCGCGTCTACTCGGGGTCGGTCACTTGTCTGACCTGGACCAGTCATGGAGTTTACGTTTGCACCACGCCGGGACAATCGGGCTTCGCGCTGGCGCAGAGTCCGAGCCCCGAGCTCGATGCGGACATCGACGCGGGCACGCTCGTTCCACTGCTCCACTTGAGCGACGTGCTCGGTCCACTCACGAGTTGCCCGGCGAGCCACGTCAACGCTTGCGTCGCAGCTTGGCCGGTCGCGTGCGCTACGTTCGGCGCGTGCCGGCTCGACGCGGGCGCGCCGGACGCGAGCAGCCCGAACGACGCAGGTGTCACCGAGCTCGACGCGAGTACTGCCGGAGGATTCGCTGGATCCACCGGATCCGCTGCGCGCGATGCCGGGACGATCGGCGTGACTCCGGTTTCGAGCCACCCGACGCAAACTGCTGGAGGCTGCGCTTGCAGCATGAATTCGGGCACGCGCGCGACTTGGCCATTGGCGGCGTGGCTCCTCGGTTGTCTCGTTTGGCGGCGAAGGAAGCACGGGGGCCGTATTGCGTCGTTCGCGCGGGGGCAGGCCGCACGAGTGGAATTTTCGAGGAACCGCTATTTTTCGGGTTTGTCACACAGCGCGCAGAGTCGGGAGACAGAGACGTCGAACTTCGTCAGTCGGAGCAAACTTCGTCGCGTTCGTTAACCGAGTATCCATTCGAGTAGACGTACCTGAGGGCACTCATCTGTCCATGTACGCTCTCGTGCGAGCGACACACCGTGGAAGAAATGCTTGTGGCGGGATGGCGGGGACGACAGAATCAGAAGGATGTCCATCGAGGGCAATTTGCCCATGGCGATGCGCGAACCCGCGGCGCCGCCGGGAGACTATTCCCTGCTCACGAAGATCGCGAGCGGCGGCATGGCTACTGTTTACGTTGGACGTAAATCGGGCGCGGCGGGCTTCGAACGTTTGGTCGCAATCAAATGCTGCCATCCGCATCTGCGAGACAACGAAGATTTCGCGTCGATGTTTCTGGACGAAGCGCGGCTTGCAGCCGGGATCCGGCACCCGAACGTCGCGGCAACGCTCGACGTGAGCGACGGTGAGCTGCTCTATCTCGTCATGGAGTACGTCGAGGGGCCGACGCTCGGGAATCTGTTTCGAGAAGCCGCGCGCACGAATACGCAGATCCCGCCGCCGGTCGCGGTGCGCGTGATGATCGACGTGCTTTCCGGCTTGCACGCTGCGCATGAACTGCGGAACGCCGACGGCGAGCTGCTCGGTCTCGTGCATCGCGATGTCTCGCCGCAAAATGTGTTGGTGAGTGTCAACGGCATCGCGCGCATCACCGATTTCGGGATCGCGTTCGCTTCCGCTCGTTCGACTCAGACTCAAGAAGGGATCATCAAAGGCAAGTTTGCATATATCGCTCCTGAGCAAGTGACCGGCAAACAAATGACGCGCCGCATGGACGTGTTCTCCGCAGGCGCTGTGCTCTGGGAAGCGCTCACGGGTCGTGCGCTGTTTCGACGCCAGGATGACGCAGCGACGATCCATGCGGTGCTGCGCGAAGCGATCCCCCTGCCTTCGAGCGTCACGCGCGGGATCCCGCGCGCGCTCGATGCGGTCATTTTGAAGGCGCTCCAGCGCGATCCGGACGCGCGGTACGCCACCGCCGCGGAGTTCGCCGATGCGCTTGAGCGCGTGCGCATGCCCGGCGTCACCAGCCGCAGCGTCGCGAACTACGTCGAGGCGAGCTTCGGAGCCGTGCTCAGCCAGCGACGCGAGGAGATTCGCAAGGCGCCCGAGCGACCGCTCAGCTCGCTGGTGCGTGATCCGACGCACACGAGCGGCGGCACGCGCAAAGCGTACTCCGGCACGGATCCTTCGCGCAGCGCGGAAATTGTCTTGGACAGTGTCGTCAGCAATCTCGACGATGCGTCCGGACTCAGATCCGGCGAGACCATCGAACACCGCCGAATGCGCGGCGTGCTGGCGGCGGCGATGCTCATCCTCGTGGGTGGCGCCCTCGGGCTGCTCTTGGCTCGCTCGGCGCAGCCGCCGGCGCATGCCGCGCAGCCGGCGCCGACGGTAACCGAGAAATCGCATTGAGTTCTTGCTCGTGTTGCATCGAGTCTGTTGAACGTGGATCTCAAAAGCGAGGGTCGGAATGATTTTCTACGCACTGGCAGCGCTGGCCGTGGGCGCCTCCGCAGGCATTTTCTTGGCGCTCAGACACTTCACGCGCAAACGTTTGCCAGTTTGGGTCGCTGCGCTGCACGGTATAGGCGGCGCAACGGGTTTCACGATCGTGCTTTTGATCGTGGTCTGGCAGCCCGATTTTCGACTCGCGCGACAAGCGCTGTATCTCTTGATCGCGACCGTAGCGCTCGGCAGCGTGAATCTTCTGTTTCACGTGCGCGGCGTCCGACATCGAACTTCATTGATCTTGATGCACGCGTTGTGTGCAGTGTCCGGCGTCGGCACGCTGCTGTACGCCGCAGTGTTGCCTCCCGCGGCAAGCGCAGCGCAAGCACCGAATACACTCGCGGCGAGCTCTGCGGCAGCGTCGCAGTCCGCGTCCGCTGCGCCCGCCGGTGCTAACCCAGGCGCGGAGAGCGCGTCCGCGCTGCCCGCCGCATCGGCGGCGCCAAGCGCGTCGGCGGCCGTTGAAACGCCGAAGCCCGCGGCTCAGTCGTCTGAGCTCAGTCCGGAGCTCCAGGCCGTCCTTGCTCGAGCGATCACGTTCGTGAATGCGAGCGCGGAGCTCTCGCCGGAATCGGCGGCGCAAATCGACGCCATCGCGAGTGCGCTCAGCCAGCATCCGGAAGTCACATTGCTCGAAGTGCAAGGCCACGCGGACGAACGCGGAGACGAGGCTCGCAATATCGTGCTCACGCACACCCGAGCGCAGGCCGTGATCGAGGCACTTGCCGCCAAAGGTATCGCGCGGCAGCGTCTACACGCGGCTGGCTACGGTTCACTTTGCCCGGCCGATCCCGCTTGCGCGACCAATGACGCGCCCGCCGCCTGTCACGACTCCGACCACCACGCGAACGATCGGCGCGTCGTGTTCGTGCCGCTGCGCTATGGCAAGACGAGCTTCCGAGGCCAAGTGACCTGCGTTCGCGGAATGCAGCTGATCCCGGCGGCGGACGCGCAGTTCAACGTTGTTGGGCATTGAGTCGCGGGTCGCTATCGAGTCGCGCAGGCGCGGCTGCGGTTTCGAGAGTTGGTGAGTACTCGGTGCCTAGCGCTGCGCTGGCCGGCAAGCGCGCACGTTTCCGCGTGGCGTCCAAACCAAAGCCCTTGACTCGGTCGCGGCTGAATGATGATTTGGTGCGTAGAGCGCGCTGGGGCGCCTCCTGTCCGCGGCAAGGGATTTCCCACCCAGAAGAGTGACGGATCGAAGGCGTCGTCCTTTCGGCCTGTGTGAAGCGGACCTCGGGCAATTCGGAAGGATGGTCACGATGGTCGATCTCGATGTGGGCGTGGGTTTCGAGGGGCTGCGGAAACTGGCGAAGCGCTGGCTCAAGGCGATTCGCGGCGGCGATGCCGGTGCACGCGCGGAATTCGACGCGCTCGTGCCGCGGCACTCAGCGGCAATCGGTTTGCGCGAGGTACAACAAGCACTCGCGCGACAACGAGGCTTCGCGAGCTGGGCACTATTGAAGGAGCACTTCGAGCTCGAGAGCTTGGCCGCGAACGAGAGCGCACTGCTCGACGAATTTTTGCACAAGGCCTGCATTGGCCACAGCGATGATTGGCCGAGCAATTGGCAGCGCGCCGGACGGATTTTGTTGCGGCACCCGGAGCTCGCGCAGAAAAACATCTATAGCGCCGTCGTGTGCGGCGAGCTCGATCGCGTGCGAGAGCTCTTGGATGAAGACCCGAGTCGGGTCAATCAAAAGGGCGGGCCGGGCAAGTGGGAGCCACTCTTGTTCCTGTGCTACTGCCGCTTGCCGAGCGAACGCGCGGCGCAAAACTCGCTTTCGATCGCGCGACTCTTGCTCGAGCGCGGCGCGGATCCGAACGCGCATTTTCTCGTCGCAGGCAGCCATGGGCCGTTCCTTTATCGCTTCACCGCGCTCACGGGCGCGCTAGGCCAGGGCGAACTCAACCAACCCGAACATCCGAAAGCCGAAGCGCTCGCGCGCTTGCTCTTGGAGGCCGGTGCCGACGCGAACGACAGTCAGGGGCTTTACAACACCTGCCTTCGCAGTGACGAAACGCGCTGGCTCGAGCTGCTCTTCGAGTTCGGGCTCGACAATCGGACCGTGAACTGGGTCACCGATTCGAGTGCGCCGCCCGAGAAAAGACCTGGCAATTTGAGCTTTCTCGTGGCGCACGCGGCCGCGAATGGCCAAATGGCGCGGCTCGAGTTCTTGCTCGCGCACGGCGCGGATCCGAACGCGCTGAGCAGCTACACCGGCAAGACGTGTTACGAGTCAGCGCTGCTCGCCGGGCACGACGAAGCCGCGGCAGTGCTCGTGAAATACGGCGCAATCGCGACGCCGCTCGAGGGCCCGGACGCATTCGTTGCCGCAACCTCGCGTGGCGACCGACGAACTGCCGAGGAGCTCGCGCGCCAGCATCCGGAATACCTCGAAGATACGCAACCGCTCGTGCTCGCGGCCGGCCACGGCAACAGTGAAGCCGTGCGCATCTTGCTCGAGCTCGGCATGAACCCGAATCGGCCGGGCAAACACAACTACCTCGCGTTGAACAACGGTTCGTCGCATCGCGAAGTGTGCGAGCTACTCCTGAAGCATGGCGCCGACCCGCGCGGCCGCACCTACAACGGCACCGCGGCAGGCTGGGCGTTGCACGGAAAGAGGCCGGAAATGGCCCAATTTCTCGCCAAACACAGTCGTCTCTTGCTGGATGCGTGCATGACCGGACACGTCGCGCTCACTCGCGAGTTGCTCGCGGCCGATCCGTCCTCCGTGCACGAGCGCAGTCCGACGGGTTCGACGCCGCTCCACCTCTTGCCCGAAGACGTCGACATCGCTGAAACGCTGATCGATTTGCTCCTCGCGCACGGTGCCGATCCGAACGCCAAAAACGAAGCCGGACAAACGCCCCGCGAATCACTCGAAGCAAACGGCCGCGACGAAATCGCCGACCGCCTCGAAGCGCGCTCAGCTTGAGCGCGCTTTGAACCTTGGTGCCTTGACGGTGAGTCCCCCTCACAAATGCGGTGGCGGGATGGTCTCCATCAGGCAGCCCATGCTCAAGAAGTAAGTCTGGCTCAAACCGGTGATCCAGTCGTCGTAGAGGATGCCGATGTCGCCGTTCGGGCCGAAGCTGACGGCAGGATCCAGCGTGTCCGACGGCGTGAACGTGAGCCGCGTGCGCGGAGCTACCACGTTCATGTTCGAGTCGAGCATCTGCCAGTAGAGCTCGTAGTTTCCGTCGTGATCGTCGGCCCAAACCAGGAGCACGCGCTGACCGAATGAAAGCAACGAAAAGCTGCGCGCGAACGTCGCGCCCGAGGTGATCGGTTGCTCGGGCACGAGCACATTGCCCGAGTCATCCACCAGCGCGCCGTAAATCGCGGGGCCACTGCCGACGTTGTAGCGCTCCCACGCAATCAGGTAGCGCCCGTTGACGTAAGCCAAGTTCGGGTTTTGTACCTGCGTCGTGCCGACATCGACGAATTTGCTCGGACTCGTCAGATCGGGCGCGGTGGTGAAGAACTTGGCGTGCACGTCGCTCCCAACTTGGGATGCGAACACGATGCCGATGTTCTTTTGGCCGAGCGCGATCGCCGGATATTCGGCGAGTGTGCCTTGCGGCGTGAGCGGTACGTTGCCACCTTCCGGTTTGCCGTCGAAATCGACGCGCTGACCGAACAAACGCACGTCGTCACCGGTGCGGCTCTCGAAGCGGCGATCGTCCCACACGAGGATCGATTCAGTGCCGTTCCAGACCGTCGACGAGTGCAGCGAGAAATTCGGAGCGTTGGTGACACGCAGATCGGGAGCGAGCTTCTTGCCGTTCGAGTCGAAGCGGTTGAAATAGACTTCGTAGTTGCCGTCTTGGCGCGCGTCTTCCCACGAGCTCGCGAAGTAGCTGCCGTTGTGCAGCAGCACGCCGGCGTAGGTTTCGCTGTTGATGTCGGTCATCGGCGTTTCAGTGACGACCGCCGAGCCCGAACGCGACAGACCGGTGAAATACGAGCTCCAGATCTTGGCGTGACCGGAGTAGCTCGAGCCGTAGTTCTTGCCGTCGAAGGCCAAGCCGCCGCGCGTCGTGCGATCGAACATCGTGGTCGAGACACGCTCGGGCATCGTCGCGCCGCCATAAGCCGCGCCGTTGTCGATTTGGCCGTCGCAGTCGTTGTCAACGCCGTCGCAAACTTCGATGCCGCCGGGGTGCGCGGCGGCGCTCGAGTCGTTGCAGTCGTCACCGCAAGCACCGGGTGCGCCCGGCGCGAAGCCGGGCAGCGGCGCGTTGTGGCCGTCACCGTCGCGATCGGCGGTGCGCGGCGTGAACACGCACGCTGCCGTGTTCGGATCGCACGAGTCCGTCGTGCATTCGTCGTTGTCGTCGCAGACTTTGCTGGGCAAGGGGGTGCACACGCCTTCCCTGCATTCGGCCGGCGAACAGAGATCACCGGTCGCGCAATCGGCGTCGACGGTGCAGGTTTGCGCTGGCGCGTCCACGCCGGCGTCTCCCGTACCGATTCCGGTGCGCGCGCCACACGCTGAACCCCCAAACCCAAACAAAAAAAGCGCCCACGCGAGCGGGCGGCGTGAAGTCACGAGCATACGCCGTAACCCTCGACGTCGAGCTCGCCGCAGATCATGCCGCGCGGACAGCCATTGGGATCGGTCATTTGGCAGAGCTTCACGCAATGCTCGCCGGGTTGCGAGCCGACCACGCAGACGTAGCCGGAGGCGCAGTCGTTCGCGCCGTCCCCGCAGACGGCGCCTTGTGTGCCGCTGCCGGCGATCAGGCACTCGGTGCCGAAGGTCTGCTCGCCGCAACCTTTGCCAAACGGATGATCGACGAACGGGTAACAGCCGAGCCCCGCCGGGCAGCCGCTGACGGCCGCGAACGGATCGCATTGCATCGTTTCCGAAGGCGGACTCGCGTCCGGGCAACCTGGGTCGGCGTACTCGTCGAACGAAGCATCGAGCGGCAGCGAGTTGCCGCCGCTGCCGCCGGAGCCCGCGGTCGAAGGCGAACCCGCGTGCGCGACCTGGCCCGCGTGACCCGCGGCGCCGCCTGCGCCGTCGGCGGAAACCGTGGTGACGGTCCCGCCACAGTGAAGGAGCGCGAAGCCGGAACACAAGCAAGCCAAAGCCCAAAATCGCCCGCTCATTGGTCGGCAAAGGATAGCACCCTGGCTCGTGGTTCAAGGGAGTCACGCGCATTTTACGCATGTGAGTCCGAAGGCGGATCCCGAGCGACCGAGGTAGTGGTAAGAGCGAAGCCTCGATGCGCTTCGCGGCAGTTGGCTTGTGTTTTTCGCTGCTTTTGGCCTGCAATCGCAGTGAAGAGTCGCATTCGGTCGATGACGCGCACATGGCGAGCGCGCCGGTCACAGCGCCGCCGGGCGCGGAAAAGTCCACGGCGAACGCGAAACCAAACCCCGCGCCGAGCGTAGCGGGCGAGTCGTCGAGCGCGACGAAATGTGTCGTGCCGCTTGCGGAAGAGCCCGCGCGGCGCGCGCCGAATGCGTTGCACTGTCCGGCCGATCCCGACCATCCAGCGGAACTCGCGCACGGTTACGTCGTGTTCGCGGATGCACCGGGCAGCCCGCGCTTGAACGTCGAGCTCGCGCGAAGCGAGCCTGAAAAAGAGCGTGGCCTGATGTACCGCACGAAAATGCCGGACGACCAGGGCATGCTCTTTTCTTGGAACAACGAAGAGCCGCGTAGGTTTTGGATGCACAACACCTGCATCCCGCTCGACATGATGTTCATCGCTCGCGACGGCACGATCAGTGGCATTTTGGAACAAGTGCCGACACTCAACGACGAAGCGCGCGGCGTGCCCTGCCCCGATGCCTACGTGCTCGAAGTCAACGCGGGCTGGTCGCGCGCGCACGGCATCAAGCCGGGCAGCAGCGTGCACTTCGAATGATTTCTGCAAGGGGTTAGGCTCTGAGCAACTGAAGAGGAAATCGCATGTTCAAGAATCGCTCTGGCTCGTTCGGTTTGTGTGTTGCCCTGATCGCGCTGGTCGGCGCCTGTCGCTCGACTCCCGCCGAGCCCGAATCACATTCGGTGCTCACCGCGGAGCCGACGAGCAGCGCCGCGCCGACCGAAACCGCTTCGCTTTCGAAGCCCGCCGCCGCCGCGACGGCAAGCGCCGCGCCGAGCGCATCCGCGAAGCCCACGCCGTCCGTGCCGGTGAGCCCGGACGATCCAATGCACGGCAAATTCACGCTCGACGACGCGACCGCGGGTCTCGCCGGCAAAGGCCCGCTCAGTGCCGAAATCGACACCGAGCTCGGCAAGCTCGAGTGCGATTTGTACGACGACAAAGCGCCGATCACGGTCGCAAACTTCGTCGGCCTCGCGCGCGGTTTGCGACCGTTCAAAGCGCCGGACGGCAAATGGAACAAGAAGCCGGCTTACGACGGCACCACGTTTCATCGCGTGATCAAGGGCTTCATGATCCAAGGCGGCGATCCTAGCGGCACGGGCGCGGGCGAGCCCGGCTACGTGATCCCGGACGAAGTGTGGCCCGGCGCGACGCACGATCAAATCGGGCAAATCTGCATGGCCAATCGCGGCCCCAACACCAACGGCCAACAATTCTTCATCATGGACGGCGTCGCGAAGCACCTCGACTCCGGCTACACGATCTTCGGCAAGTGCTCGCCGGAATCGGTGATCGAAAAGCTCGCCAGCGTCGAAGTGCGCGGCGACCACGCCGTCACTCCGACGAAGATCAAGAGCATCAAGATCAAACGCAAGGCTGCGAACAAATAACTCCGGAGGGTGATTTTTTGACACCGCCAAGGCGCGGAGGTTGCGCAGATCGCCGGCCGAGATTTTTTGGTTGAGCCGAGTGGCACGCGTGCGGCGCGAAAACGTCGTTTGG
>DASYCL010000046.1:0-5359 GCA_036500245.1 Polyangiaceae bacterium
CGGTTCGAAACCCGCAGCCGCGAAATTGCGGAGCGCGCGTGCCATGTGCCAATCACAAGTCACGAGCCCGATCCGGCGCGCGCCACGTGGGAGCAAGATTTGCGCTGCGAAGTGCGCGTTCTGTTGCGTCGAACGCGACCAAGGTTCGCGCTCGAGCGCGGCTTCCGGAACACCGGCTTCGCTCAGGAATGCGCATAGTGCGTCAGTCTCGCGCACGCCGGACCAACTCTTGCCGCCGCACGCGAGGATGTGATCGCCGAGCCCGGCGCGAAACGCCTCGGCTGCTCGAGCCGCGCGCCTTCTGCCGGCTGCCGACAGCGCGCCGCGTCGCCCGAGCCGGCAACCGAGTAACACCAGCGACGAAAGCTCCACGGCTCGCGACCATAACCCGATTTTCGAGCTCGCGGGTCTTTGGCCATTTCCAAAGAGCGCGCGGTTGCGCCGGCTCGCGAGCTCCAGCATGGTACCCTTTACGGTGCCGATGCGCGCGCGACACGATCCGTGGCAGCTCATGTCGTTGCTGACGCTCGGGCTCTCGCTCGTCGTTCCGGGTTGTCACGCGCGCGCCAGGAGGATGGAGGCTGGCGTGCGCGCCGCCGCGAGCGCCACGAACAGCGCGGCGCCTGCCGGCCCGCCGAAAGTAGAGCTCGAAGCGGAAACCGAGCGGCCGCTGCAAGTGCCGAAGGGCGATCCGCCGCGCCTCAACTGTGCGCAAGCGCGCGCGATCGTGGCCGAGGTACGGAGCAAACTGCCGGTCGATCCGCCGCGCGTGAATGCAGAGCAATTTGCCGATCTGTGGGTGGATTGGTTCGATCCGCACGGCCTTTGGTCCGCCGCGCCGGACTCGCCACTCGCCGATGCCGCGCGCGCCCACGAGGGCGAGCTCTTGAACGACATCGAACGCGCGGCGGCGAGCACGCCGTGCAGCGCGGCGCTCGGCTTGGGCAGCGCGACCAAACACTGGGTCGACGACCTGCGCGGCGTGTTCGAAAACGCGCGTTCGCAGGCGAAACCGGTGTCGGTTTCGCGAGCGCTCGCCGGCGTGAACGAGCCGGCATTCGAGGATGAGTCGGTGTCGCATCCCGCCCGCCAGCTCGCGGCGGAGCTGGGCACGCGGATCGGTCAATTTGCCGGCGTGGCGCCCGGGCTCGGGGATGAATCGGCGGGCGCGGCGCTGTCGCGTTTTTTCCCCGACTACAGCGCCGAAGAATGGTCCGAAGTGGTGCTTGCCGCTGCGGTGCGCGCGTATGTGCCGGCGATCGATCCGCACGGTGAATGGGCTCCACTCGAAGAAGAATGGGCGCTGTTCGAGGGCGATCCGATCGACGACACCGAGCCGACTCTATGGAACGACATGGTTCGCACCGCGCTCGGCGCACGCATCGTGGCGGGCGCCCGCGCGCCGCTCGAACTCGACGACTTGGTGCTCGCGGTCGACGGCGTGCCGACCGCGGGCTTGAGCGTCGAGCAGATCGAACAACTCGCGCGCGTCGATCCGCCGGAAGGGCAAAGCGGGCGCAAAGTGCGTTTGCTGCGCGGCACGTCGCTGACGCCGCTCGAGCTCCTGGTTTCATTTCCAGAAGATGGCGGCGAATCCGGTGATGTGCTCGACGCGACTCGTGTGCGCTATGGAGACGGCACGGCGCTCGTGATTCCGGTCACGGAAGTCGGCGACCATTTGGGCGACGATCTAGCGAACGTGCTCGCGAGTGCGCGCGAAGACGGAGCGCCGGTCGGTGTCGTGCTCGATTTGCGCGGCAATGGTGGCGGCTCGACCGACGGCGCGGCGGCCGCGATCGGTTTGTTCCTGCCCGGCGTGCCGATGTTCCCGCTGATCCACCGCGGCGTCGTGAGCGAGATCATGCGCGCGCAAGAACCCGAAGCGGGCGCGTCGTGGAAAGGACCGCTCGCCGTGCTCGTCGACGGCTACACGGCGAGCGCGGCGGAGATGATTGCCGGCGCGATCGACAGCTACGGTCGAGGACCGTTGCTTGGCGCGCATACGTTCGGCAAAGGCTGCGTGCAGGAGTACTTCGACGATCATTCGGGTCAGGGCGTGCTGCGCTTGACGACCCTGCTCGTCGCGCTGCCGGACGGCTCACCATTGCAACAGGTCGGGCTGGAGCCCGAATGGGCACTCGGCTTGCCGGAAGCGGACGAGCGCGAGGCGGACTTGGTCGGCTCGCCTCACGGTGCCGCGGGTCCCGACGTGCGAAACCGCGCAGAAATGGGCGCGGTTCCCTGGCCCCCGGCGCACGGCCACGTCGGTCCGTGTGAGGACGCGGCGGTTTGCCGTGCCTTGGCGCGGCTCGGCACCGGGGTGCCAGTTCGGCGCAGTCGCGCTGCGAATCCGGGCCAGTCGCACACGCGCCGCGCGCCGCGGCCCCGCCCTGTGCTAGGAGATGCGGAACATTCGGCCCATGGTTTCACGCAGTCCCGCGAAGGGCGGGGCACGAGCCCCCGATGAGCCGGTAGATCCGGAGCCCCGCGACGCAACACGTGCGTCGAGACGCGAGGCTGCGAGCGGCGACTACGAGCCAGACAGCGAGCCCGCGCCGCGCCGGTTCGGTCGTGAAGGCGCGCCCGAACCGGTCGAATACGAAGTCGAGTTCGAAGAAGGACGGATCGATCCCGACGCGGCCAAGGTCGTAAAGCGGCTCACCCGCGCGGGTTACGAAGCGTATCTCGTCGGTGGCGCGGTGCGCGATTTGTTGATTGGCCGCTCGCCGAAGGATTTCGACGTCGCGACCAGCGCGCGGCCGGACGACGTGCGGCGCCTGTTCCGGAACTCGCGCATCATCGGCCGCCGCTTTCGCTTGGTGCACGTGCTGTTCGGCGGCGGCAAGGTGATCGAGACGGCGACGTTTCGCCGCCCACCGGAGCAAGAGGGCGCGCGCGAAAACGAAGATCTGTTGATCCGCAACGACAACGTTTTCGGTGAAGCGCACCAAGACGCGTTCCGGCGCGACTTTACGATCAACGGTTTGTTTTATGATCTCGAGCACAACTTGGTGCTCGATTGGGTCGGCGGATTTCCGGACATCGAGCGCCGCGCGGTGCACACGATCGGCGTGCCGGTCGTGCGCTTTCAGGAAGATCCGGTGCGAATTTTGCGCGCGATCAAGTTCGCCGCGCAGCTCGATCTCGGCATCACGCCGAGCGTGTACGACGCGATCGTGCAATGTCGCGGCGCGCTCAGAAAAGCGGCGCGACCGCGCTTGTTCGAGGAAGTTTTACGGCTTTTGCGCAGCGGCGCTTCGCGACGCGCGTTTTGGCTTTCGTGGGAAACCGGCGTGCTCGACGTGCTCCTGCCCGAGCTCTCGACGTACCTCGCCGATTTGCCGGAAGAAGATGCGAGCGTTTGGCAAATCTTACAAACCGTCGATCGCGCGACGCAGGAGCGCGGCGCGCCGCTCGACGACACCGTGCTCTGGGCGATGCTGCTCCTCGAACCGATGCGCGAGGCATGCGCCGGCGAGAAGGATCGCGTCGAAGCGGCCTACGCATTCCTCGAACCGATCGTCGATCGCTTGAACGTGCCGCGGCGGATTGCTGATTCGGTGCGACGCATCGTGGCGCTGATGCCGCGCGTGGAAGCGGGCCGCGGTGGCCGCTTCTCGCGCACGAATTTGTATCCCGCGCTGAAAGACGTCGTGGAATTGCGCGCAGCGGCGCTCGGTGAGCGCGAGCTCGCGGAGGCGGAAGAGCCGTCCGAGGCGGATGCGAGCGGTGAAGCGACCAAGCCGCGCAAGCGTCGACGTCGGCGCCGTCCACGGCTCGAAACCGGCTCTTGAGCGACGCGCTACGCGCGCGCAAAAACGCGGTGAACGCGCGCCGTGCCGCGCTCACCGCGTGAGCCCCCAAAAATCAAAAACTCAATTCGCGTTCAGTTCGACGCGCAAGAGCTTGCGACCGATGAACACGTAATCCCCGTGGGTGAGCGGGGTTTCGGTCTTGATTCGGACGTAGGTGCCGTTGCGGCTGTCCCAGTCCGTGAGCGTGAATTTGCCGTCTTTTTCCGCGACCGTGCAGTGTTTGCCGGACAGGAACACGTCGGCCGGGAAGTTGAGATCGCCGTCTTCGCGGCCGATTTGCAAGCTCGCGCCGCGCGCGCACACGGTCATGCCGATCGCGCCGCCTTCGAGGATTTGGTTCAAGCGGAACGCGCTCGGATACTTCGGCGACGAGTAGAAGAAGGTACCGTCCGGATCGGCGCCGTCCGAGGCTTTCGGCGTTGGGTCGAGACGGAACAGTTGTTCGCCGGCGAGGATCGTGTCACCGGGCGAGACTTCGACGGCGCCGCGCACGCGGAAGTACACGCCGTTGAGCGATCCCTCGTCGCGCACAATCAAGCGATTGTCGCGATAGAAAAAATTCGCGTGCTTCGGCGAGATGAAAGGGTCTTCCGGGAATTCGAGCTGGCCTTGGCGGCCGAGCAAATGTTGGTCGGCTTTGAGGTGGTAGCTGAGCCCGTCCATTCCTTCGCCGCGGATCAAGATCAAGCGCGCCTTCGCCGCGTCTTGCATGTCGCTGTAGAAGGACGGAGTCATGTGCAGGATCGTTTCCGGCACGGGCGCGCCGCAGCGACCACAGAATTTGTGCCCGCTCGGCACCGGGGTCATGCACGACTCGCAAACGTAGTACCTGGCCTGATCCATCTGCTCCTCCTGAGACGCTGCTGGCGGCCGAGAGTTTCGATCGGCCTTGAGTCCGGAGACTCCTCCATATTGGCCCGAATGTGAACGAGCTTTCTCTGCTGGAACCAGCACCGGCACGATCGCAGGCTGGTGAAAGCTTGGTTGATCGGCCGGAAAGAGCGAGAGATCGTTGCCGCACGTCGTGCAATGGGCTTCGCCCATCAGCGAGAACGCTTCGCAGCGCCCGCAGACAATCCCGACCTCGAGCGCGGCCTGACCCATCCGAGAGTGGCGCTACGCTAGCACTCGGCCCCGCGAACGCTCAAGGTTCGTCAACGGAGTCGAGCTTGAGTCGAGCATCGCATGCGACGCGAGGCATCCGCGTTCCGCGCTCAGTGGATCAAGGTCAAGCGATTCGCGACATCGAAGAAGCCGTTCTTGCTCACGAGTCGGAACACCACCGTTTCCACGCACAGCGAGGCGTCGACTGGACCGAACTCGCGCGAGTCCCACGGCAACGCTCGATTGTCGCTGACTAGAAAGAATTGTCCGTTCGGGACGTCGAATTCGTCGGGTTTGGCGTCTTGGGGCAGCGGAGTCCCGAGGTTCCCTCGTGGATGCGTGCGGCCATTGACGATTTCGAACGAACAGCCTTGATTGAGTATCGTGCCGCTCGCTGGATCGCGTGCCTCGAATGGGTCGCACTTGCCTTCGACTTGCAT
>DASYCL010000047.1:0-3966 GCA_036500245.1 Polyangiaceae bacterium
CGTCGCGCCAGGCAACCCCCAACCAACACCCGCACCGACCGGCGCCGGTGCAATTGCTTCGGAGCCCTGAAAACCGCACGTGCTTCATGGGCCTCGACAAGTCCTCAGTGCAGCTAAGCCCACGCTCGCGATCACAATGAATGCGAGACGCGCAGAGAAATTCGAAGTGCAGACGGCGCGCAGCGACGCAAAAAAAAGTGCACGACGAAAGGAGGGATGCTCGACATGCGAGCGGCCAAGCGCTGTGCGTGCACAGCGCAAAAAAAAATCCCGACCGCATTGCCGCCACACGGGGCGCCTTCCGACATTTATCCACCAAGCCCGTGCCCGATCGCCGCGCGTTATGACGGCGTGTGACAGGCTGCCCCAGAAATCGCGCAAAACCCCGCGTTTTCTGGCAATCCCGAACTGGCATCGAGCTTGCTCTAGCAGGGGTCAAGAGCAACATGACTGCTGTAGCGAGCCCAGAAACAATGCCTCCAGGAGAAACAATGCCTCCAGGCGGCGCTTATCGCGCACGCCGCCTCAGCTGCAGTGACTTCGGCGAAGGGGACGTGCTGGCCGAAAAGTATCGCATCGAGGCAGTGCTCGGCGAAGGTGGCATGGGCATCGTGCTCCGCGCTTTGCACATGGAGCTCGGCTGTCCCGTTGCCATCAAAGTCATGCGACCGGAGCTCGCGCACAATGAAGACGCGGTCAATCGCTTGTTGGTCGAAGCGCGCGCGGCCGCGAGCATTCGCTCCGAGCACGTCGCGCGCGTGCTCGATGTAGGTCGACTCGACAGCGGCGCGCCGTTCTTGGTCCTCGAGCATCTCGAAGGCCGCGATCTGGCGCAGATCATTCGGCGTTCTGGTCGACTCGCTTCGCAGGTCGCAGTCGACTTCGTGCTGCAAGCTTGTCAAGCGCTGTCCGAGGCGCACGCGGCCGGCATCATCCATCGCGATTTGAAGCCCGAAAATTTGTTCTTGAGCTATCGCGCGGACGGCACGCCGGTGATCAAGGTGTTGGATTTCGGGATCTCCAAACGGCTCACGCACGACGGCCGTGAAGCGGCGCGCACGAATCCTTCCGAACTTTTGGGCTCGCCGCTGTACATGGCGCCGGAGCAAATGAAGGGCGGCGCGAGCGTGGATGCGCGAGCGGACATTTGGTCGCTCGGTGTGTGTTTGTACGAGCTTTGCACCGGACAATCGCCGTTTTTCGGCGAGTCGATCCCGTCGATTTGCGCGCGCGTGATTGGCGTCGATCCGACGCCTCCGAGTGAACTGGTTCACGATTTGCCCGCCGGACTACAAGCCGAGATTTTGCGCTGCTTGAATCGCGATCCCGAATTGCGGCCGGCCAACGTCGCCGAGCTCGCCACCGAGCTCGCGCAGTATGGCTCCGCGGACGGCACCGCGTACGCGAACAGCGCGCGCATCGTGATGGCCGGCGCGCGCACCAATCCCACGTCGAATCAAGCGTCGATCGGTTCGCCGAGCAGCGAGCGCATGGCACTCTCGGCAACGCTCGCGGTGCTCGGCCAGGGCTTGCGCGTGCGACACGCGCGGCACTTTCATCCGCGCGCCTCCGTGATCGGCGCGGCGCTCGCGTGCACGACGTTGCTCGGCGGCTCGTTCGTGTGGCGCTCAAGCCAAGCGCACGAAGCGAGCGCGCCTGTGACAGCGACGGCGGCCGTCATCGCGCCCGCCGCGCCGATTGCGCCGTTTGCGCAGCAGCGCGAGCTCTCAGTTACCGCGCCGATCGAAGCGACGACGATCGCGGATGCCCAGAAAAATACCGCTGAATTGCCACATCCGGACATCGTGTTGGCGAGTTCCGCCGCAAAACCCGGGTTGGCACGAGTAGTGACGAGTGCCGCGCCGCGCAACGCGCCGAAGCATGTCGCGAAACCGGCGCGGAATGCCTGGGATCCGAAGAGCTTCGGTGGGAGACTGTGAGTAGCGCGATGAAACGCTTAGTTGCGTCTCTCAGCTGCGCGGCACTGCTGGCCGCGAGCTTGCCGGCGTTCGCCGACGAGCTGCGCAGCGCGCGCGCTGATGCACTGTTTCATCAGGGCGAACTCTTGCTCGAAGCGGGCAAAGTCGACGCAGCGTGCTCGAAATTCGAAGCCAGCGAAGCTTGGGAAAACGGGCTCGGCACGCTGCTCCATTTGGCTGATTGCTACGAGCGCGCCGGTCGCACCGCGAGCGCGTGGCATACGTTCTTGGAAGCCGAAGCGGTCGCGCAGGCGAAAAAGGACAGCGAGCGCGAACAAGTCGCCGCCGAGCGCGTGGCTGCGCTCGAACCGAAACTCGCGCGCGTGGTGTTCGTCGTGCCGCCGACGAGCCGCGTGCCCGGCCTCGGCGTGCAACTCGGTCCGAACACCATCCCCGCTTCTTCGTGGGGCACGATGATCCCGGTCGACCCGGGCGCGCAGCGCATCACGGCCTTCGCGAAAGGCCATCAGTCGTGGGCATTCACACTTGATGTATCCAAAAACGACGGCCGCGAATACCGCGTCATCGTGCCGACGCTCGAGCCCACCGCCGAACCGGTCGCGGTGAGCTCGAATCGCCGCGCCATCTTCCGCACCGCGGGCGTCGTCACCGGCAGCGTCGGCCTCGCCGGCATCGGCGCGGGCGCGGTGTTCAGCGCGCTCTCGCGCAACGCCGACGACACGGCAAGCTGCGCCCACGGCTCGCTGCAATGCCCGCCCACCAAATCCAACACCGCAAGCAGCTACTCCGAAGCCGCCGCGGTTTCATTCGCGGTCGGCGGCGCACTGCTCGCAACCGGCGTCACCTTATTCGTGCTCGCGCCGAGCCCGGACAACCAGGAAAAACACGCGCTGCGCGTCGCGGCGCACGTGGCTAGTAACGGTGGGCGCTTGCAGCTCGAGGGTGCTTGGTAGGCGTGACCTGAATCCCAGTCGCGTTCGTCAGATCTTTGGAATCGCCAGCTCGTGATTTCACTGGGTTTCGTTGGCACGGCTGATGCGAGGTCCGAGAGCGGAGGTTCGCATGGTCTACTATCCGTTTTGGGGAATGAACACAGTTTGGTGGCTATTCTGGCTGGTCGCGCTGGTCGCGTTCTTCTGCGTGGCCGTGCCGGTTCGGCGCAGCAAATGGCGGGAATACAAGGAAGCATCCCCGCTCGCGATTCTGCAGCGGCGTTACGCCCTCGGCGAGATTTCGACCGAACAATACGAGGAGCGCAAAGCGAGGCTCGAGCGCGACAAGATCGGCCGTACGACGATCGGGAGCCCTCCCCGCGCCGCACCGCCGATGAACACGACGCAAGGTGTCTGAGTTCGTTCGGCACCGCGACGGCGAGCGCCGCCGTCCTCGACGAGGCCGATGTCCTGACGCACTACGTCGAGCTTTACAATTCGGGGCCGGCGCGGTGAACGCGACTCACGCGCCGGGCTCGGTCTGCGCGATGGTCGCGGAGGCCGGGCTTCGCGCTCGTTCCAGCGGTGCCCCCGAAGATCCCGGCGCTGCCACGAGCCAATCGCTACGGCTCGGCGCCCTCTTGAAGCCGGACGAGCCGAGCGTCGAGCAAGCCGAGCAGCTCGGCGGCGGCCTCTTCGCTCGCCGTGCCATGACGAATCGCTTCGAGCACCCGGTTCTTTTCCACGATGGCCAGCTGGTAGTGAATGCGGCTTTTCTCTTCTTCGGCAAGTTCCGAATCGGACAGGTGAAGCGCGCGCAAGCGGCGGTCAGCGGCGGCGAGGCGATCCTCGTACTCGGCTCGTATCGTCGCCATGAGCTCGTGCGCCGTCGATGTGCCGATCGCGTCGAGCTCGTGCAGGGCTGCTCGCGCTGCGAGCTCGTCCACTCGAACCGCTTGATACTCGAGGCGCGCAGCGCGTGCCGAATCGATACCGAGCACCTTCAGCACGCGTGCGATCGTCATCCCTTGAAGCAAGATGGATAGGACGACGACGCCGAAGACGACGTCAATCAAGAATTGCCGATGCGGAAA
>DASYCL010000048.1:0-2074 GCA_036500245.1 Polyangiaceae bacterium
CGTCGTCGCCGGTTTGGCCAACCTTGTGAGCACTTTGGCCTGCACCGAGCCATACGTCGGCCCCGGCAATCGGCGCGTTCGAATCCGCATCGATCGCGTAAACCGTGAGCGTGTCCATGAGTGGGCCTCCGGACACGCCGCCGCCGTCCGCGGCTGGGATGGTCGTCACCGTAGGCGCTTGGTCATCATCGCCACAGGCCGCGACGGAAAGGGCGCACAACGCAGCGCACAACCCGCGGATCGCTCTCGAACTCAAGTTAAACAAAGCGGACCTCTTCATCTACCCGGCTCCATGAATACAATCCGATGGCACGCAGAGTTTCTCGATTACGCAATTTCTTAAGTTCCAAACTTTAACCCATCCATGTCCGTCCTGCCGCCGCCGCGCTTTCCGAGCCCGCCCACGACTTTCGTCGGCCGGAACGCAGAGCTGTCCGCGCTGCGTGGGTTGATGGAAGAGGGGGGGGCACGTTTGGTCACGATCCTCGGCCCGCCGGGTATGGGGAAAACTCGGCTCGCGCTGCGTTACGCGGAAGAGTTTAGCGCGCGCGAGGGCGGCGCCGGCTTCTGGTTCGTCGATCTCACGTCCGCACGCACACTCGAGGAACTGTGCGCCAGCGTCAGCTCGCAGCTCGGCGTCGGGTTTGCTGAAACCGGGGACATGGTCGTGCGCATCGCCCACGCGCTCGCGGCACGCGGTGAAATTCTGGTCGTGCTCGATAACTTCGAGCAATTGGTGCAAGACGGCGCGAACGCGATTGCCACTTGGCTCGCGCTCGCGCCCGAAGCGCGCTTCCTGATCACCTCGCGTGAAGTCCTGCGCGTGATGGGCGAGACACCGTACGAGCTCGGCCCGTTGCCGCTGCCGGCGCTGGACAGCGCGTCCGTGCTCGCGCGCACGAGCGCGGTCGAGCTCTTGCTGGAGCGCGCGCCCGGGCTCGAGCTCACGCCGGAAAATTCCAAGATTTTGGCCGAGATCTTGAGCGCGCTCGAAGGCATTCCGCTCGCGATCGAGCTGTGCGCGGCGCGCCTCGGCGCGCTCGGCGCGGCCGGCGTGCTCTCGCGTATGAACGATCGCCTCGATCTGCTCAATCGCGGCGCGCGCGACGTCGATCCGCGACAAAAAACACTGCGCGGCGCGATCGATTGGTCGTGGGAGCTGCTCTCTGCGGACGAGCGGCTCGGCCTCAGCGCTTGCTCGGTGTTCGCGCAGAGCTTCGACGCGGCTGCGTTCGAGCACGTGTGTGAAGCTTCGTTTCAGACGCCCGCGCTCGAAGTCTTGCAGTCGCTGCGCGAAAAATCGCTGCTCCGCGCCCTGCCCGACACGACTCGCTCGGCATCGCTCCGACTCGGCATTTACGAAAGCATTCGCGCGTACGCCGCCGAAAAGCTCGCCGAGAGCCCGCAGCAAGCGCAAATCGTACAGCGTCACGCCGAGTACTTTGCCGAGCGCGGCTATCAGGAATCCCGCGCTACGCCGACCGCGCGCGGCCGCGAAGCGCAGCGCTGGCTCAGTCTGGAGAACGACAACTTGCGCGTCGCGTATGCTCGGTTGGGCGAGGCGCCCGGACATGCACTCCGCCGCGCCGAGCTCGTGCTGGCGCTCGAACCAGTGATGTCGCTGCGCGGTCCCTTCGATCGCTATCGCCAGATGCTCGACGAAGTCGTGCTGAAGGATCGCGGTGCCGCGCTCGAACCGGAACTCGGCGCGCTCGTGGCTCGCGCTCGAGCTCGCGCTTTGCGTCAACGCGGCTTGCTCGAAGACAGCGTGGCCGAGCTCGAGCGCGCGCGCCACGTCTGCCAGCGCGCGACGCTGAGCGACTTGAACGCCGAGCTCTTGGTGGATTCGGGCGAAGTCGAACAAGAGCGCGGGCGCTTCGAAGAAGCCCAAAAACGCTACGACGAAGCGCTCTTCGTCGCCGGAGAGCGCGCGGATTTGCACGTGCGCGCGCGCGCCCACGCCGGCCTCGGTTTGCTCTGTCACAGCCAAGGCAAATTGGACGAAGCGTTCGCTTGGTACGAGCAGGCGCTCGCCGAGGCGATCGGCTCGGGCGATCAGCGGCTCGAAGCGGGC
>DASYCL010000049.1:0-2598 GCA_036500245.1 Polyangiaceae bacterium
ACTTGCCGAAATCGAGGATCTTGCAGACCGGCGGATTGCTCTTCGGGTTCACCTCGACCAAGTCGAGCCCGACTTCGCGAGCGCGGCGCAGGGCTTGGTCCGTCGAAAGCACGCCCAAGTTCGAGCCATCTTCCGCGACGACGCGCACTTCGGGCACGCGGATGCGGTGGTTGATTCGAATTTGTGGGCCTCGCGGCTCCCTGCTGAAGCGCCGTCCTCCGCCTAATGCCATGTATTTTTCACTCGAGAGTGCTCCTTTTGGTTTTTGGGTTTCAATGTTCGACGCGCCGTAGGCGCGGGGGTTTCGCTTCTTCGAGCAAGCGCGCCTTGAACTCGGCGACGCTCATCGCCGCGAGCTCGCCCGCGGTGCTCGAGCGCGGCGTGATCGTGCCCGCCTCCGCCTCGGCCTCGCCGATCACGCCGATGTACGGATAGCGCAGGTTGCGCGCATCTCGGATCTTGGCGCCGAGCTTATCTCCGCTCACGTCTACGTTGACGCGCAGGCCCGCTGCTTTGAGCTCGGCTTGCACTTTGAGCGCGTAGTCTGCTTGCCGCTCGCTCACGGTGACCAGGATCGCTTGCTCTGGCGCGATCCAGACCGGAAATTTGCCCGCGACGTGCTCGAGGTAGATGCCGAAGAAGCGCTCGACCGAGCCCAAGATCGCGCGATGCAGCATCACGGGTCGGTGATTCGCGCCGTCTTTACCCACATATTCGAGCTCGAAGCGCTCGGGCAAACCGTAGTCGAGTTGAATCGTGCCGAGCTGCCAGCTGCGCTTGAGCGCGTCGGTCACGTGGAACTCGAGCTTCGGGCCGTAGAAGGCGCCTTCGCCGGGCAGCTCTTCGAATTTGACGTTGCTCGCGACGAGCGCTTTGCGGAGCGCGCTTTCCGCGCGATCCCAGAGTGCGTGGTCACCAATGCGTTTCTCGGGTCGGAGCGCGAGCTTCACCGCGACGTCTTTGAAGTCGAACGCGGCGTAGACCTCGAAGAGCAAGCGATTGAAGGCGAGGATCTCTTGTTCGATCTGATCTTCCGCGCAGAAAATATGCGCGTCGTCTTGGCTGAAGCTTCGCACGCGCGCCAAGCCGTGCACGACGCCGGCGCGCTCGTGACGATGCAGCCGCCCGAAATCCGCCACGCGCCAGGGCAGTTCGCGATAGCTCCGGCGCCGGTGCCCGAAAATCAAACAATGGCTCGGGCAGTTCATCGGCTTCGAACAGGTGTGCTCCACCTTGTCGTGCACGTCGGCGAGGTACGCCGCGTGATCTTGGCCCGGCTTGATCGCTTCGATCGTCTCGACGCGATCTTCGGTCGTGGCAAAGAACATGTTCTCGCGATAGTTCGCGAGGTGCCCGCTCGTTTCGAATAGCCGCTTATCGAAGATCTGCGGCGTGATCACTTCTTCGTAGTCGTACTCCACGTACAAGTTGCGGATGTAGTCGATCAAGCGGTGATACACGCCTGCGCCGCGCGGCAAGAAAAACGGCATCGCAGGCGCGTACTCGTGGAACATGAAGAGCTCGAGCTCTTTGCCGAGCTTGCGATGATCGCGTGCGCGCGCTTCTTCGAGCATTTTCAGGTGCTCGGCCAGCGCTTCTTCGCTCGGGAACGCCGTGCCGTAGACCCGCTGCAGCATCGGGTTCTTTTCGTCCCCGCGCCAATACGCGCCGGCCACGCTGGTGAGCTTCACCGCGCCGAGTTGCTTCGTCGTCGGCACGTGCGGGCCGCTGCAGAGATCGGTCCACTGCGTGTCCGGGCGATCTTCTTTGCCGTGCCAGTAGACGCTGATCGGCTCGCCCTCCGGGATCCCGTCGATGAGCTCGAGTTTGTATTTCTCGCCCATCCCGTCGAAGAGCTTCTTCGCTTCGTCGCGCGTGACCACCTTGCGATGAAACGGCAAATTCTGGCCGATCAGGCGCCGCATCTCTTTTTCGATGCGACCCAAATCCTGATCGGTGAACGGCCCGTCAGGGCGATCGAAGTCGTAGTAAAATCCGTTTTCGATGGCGGGCCCGATGGTCACTTGCGTGCCCGGGAACAGCCGCTGCACCGCTTGCGCCATCACGTGCGACGTCGAGTGACGGATCACTTCGAGCGCGCCCGGATCGCCCTTTCGGATCACGGTGAACGCGACGCCGGGATCGATCGGCGTGTGCAAATCGACGATGTGACCGCCCGCTTTGACGGCGATCACTCCGTCGTCGAGCTCGCCTTTTTCTTGGAGTAGCTCGCGCGGTGTCTTTCGCGAGAGATCGCTCATTGCGTGATCGAAGGTGCCACGCAAGAAGCGCCGTCGCCGGATCCAATCGAGAGCCCATTCCGAACTTCGGCGTTTGTCCGAAGAACGAGCGATCTCGAGCGCGCGGAAAGCGCGCGAACGGAAACGAAACCCGGAGCTCTCGTAGGCGCGGGCAGGATTGAACTGCCGACCCCTACCGTGTCAAGGTAGTGCTCTACCACTGAGCTACGCGCCTGAATCGACTGGATAAACAGGGCGACGCGTTTACATCTCGGCCCCCTGCCTGTCAAACCCGAGCGTCGTTTCTCCGGTCCTTCGCTTGCGCGTGCCGGGGAAACCCGGTATTAGCCCGCCCCTC
>DASYCL010000050.1:0-2911 GCA_036500245.1 Polyangiaceae bacterium
CGAAATCGCCTGTGGCATCGCGATTCGATCGATTTGATGTACGAGTGGCTGCGCTCGAACGTCCCGGACGGCGCACGCAAAGCGTCGGTCAAAAAATACATCCTCCCCGGTTACGCGCACTTGGATCTGCTCTGGGGCCCGAGCGCGCGAGAGGACGTGTATGCGCTGATCAAAGATAGCCTCGATCCCGCGGGCGCTTCGGACAGCCTGCTCAAGAGCTCGGAACCGAGGCCGCGGGTGTAGGGAGGAGCGGGGGGTGTCGATGTTTCTGGATATTGCCTACTACGTCGCGCAAACTCGCGCTTTGCCGACTGTGGCTCCGGGGTTAATCTCCGCGGCACCGGATAGGTACCAGCGCGTGACTGAAGAATCGACTTCGGAGACCGAACGCGCGGCAGAGACCGCCTGCAAGGCGCAAGACCATCGCGCGGCCATCGTCGTCGTGATGCAGGCGTATGGCACCGAGATTTACAGCTTCTTGCTGGCGCAGTTTCGCGGGGACGCGGGTTCAGCGGACGAAGTGTTCTCCGGTTTCACCGAAGACTTGTGGCGGGGCCTGCCCAAGTTTCAGTGGCGTTGCTCGATCCGCGCTTGGTGTTACAAGCTCGCGCGCACTGGCGTCAGTCGTTTTCGACGCGCGCCGCACAACAAAGCCAATCGCCGCGTCGCGCTGAGCGAAGCGCCGTTTCTGGACGAGCTGGTGCAGCCAGCACGCACCAGCACGCGCCCGCACCTCCGCACGGATGTAAAAGACAAGTTCGAAGAACTGCGCGAAAAGCTCAGCCCCGAAGATCGCGACCTTTTGATCCTCCGCGTGGATCGCAACCTGCCGTGGCGAGACATCGCCTTCGCCATGCAATCCGCCGATCAAATGCCAGAGGACGAGCAGAGCAAAAAACTCGAAGCTGCGCTGAGGCAGCGCTTCGCGGGTATCAAAGAGAGACTCAAGCGTCTGGCTCAAGAGGCTGGGCTTATTTAGAAT
Source organism: Polyangiaceae bacterium (assembly GCA_036500245.1). GTDB lineage: Bacteria > Myxococcota_A > Polyangia > Polyangiales > Polyangiaceae > PMG-095. Next base: position 983 of record DASYCL010000050.1, read on the forward strand.
TAGCTGACCGTTCGTCATGCCGTAGAGGTATTTTGCCCTGCGCGACTTCAGCGCTTGGCCGCTCGCGCGTCACGCGACGCGACTGGCGCCTGTTCGGTCAGATTCTCGTTGGGGTGTGCCTACTCGCCAAAACCGTGATCAGCCCGGCGAATCAGGAACGTTGTATTATTTCCGGGCATCCGGCCCAAACGCTTCGCGCGCGCTGGGGCGCGAAAGATGAGAGCAGACCGAGCAATCTGCACAGCGCTTGGCTCGAGAGACTGGGCTGCTTTTAACGAATGCGATTCAATGGGCTTCTTCGTCCACGGTCTCTGCCTCCTCTCCTTCGCGCCTGAGCGCGCGCGAAGGCCTGGGGCTCGCCTGCCCGGAAATAAAACAAAGCCCCAGATTCGCCGGGCTGATCACGGTTCTAGAAAGAAGGACGGCCACGTTAAAACTGACCGAACAGGCGCCAGTCGCGCGGCCTGATGCGCGAGCGGCCAAGCGCTGTGCTGCGCGCACGTCGTCGGACGCGGTGTGCGCACAGGCCGCGGCCAGAAAAACCGGCCTCCGGGCTACCAGTGCGGCTCCTTCGCGCCCCAGCGCGCGCGAAGGGCATGGGCAAGATGCCCGGAAATAAAACAAAGCCAGCGGGTTCGCGAGGCTGATCACGGTTTTGGAACGACGGGCGGCCACGTTAAAACTGACCGAACAGCCGCCAGTCGCCTCGCTCGACGCGCGAGCGGCCAAGCGCTGTGCACGCGCAGGGCCCCAAAAACACCAGCCTCCGGGCTACCTGTGCGGCTCGCGAGAACCTCGCTGAACCCACAAAATCAGGCAAAATCCGGCAAACTCAAAAAAAGACTGCTGACAAAGCTCACAACCTAAAGGTCGCGGCTCAGTCTTTGTGAGACCGGAAGTCAGCGCCGCACAGAGTGACGACACGTGCCCCCGGGGAGCAGTGGAGTCGTGTGCGGTCGCGCGGGGAAGCGTCCGCTCTCGCCCTTTTTCATTGCCAAAGGCGGAGCCATGCAAAAACCCTCAGAGCTCTCGGAAATCCTCCAAGCGTACGCGGTCAGCGCGGACGAAGCGACCGCAGAACCGATCGATCTGGCGCTCTTGTGGCGAGAGCTCGTGAACGGCGAAGTGCGCGTGACGCAGAGCTTCGCGTCCGAAGAGCGCTGCTACCTCGTGCTCGAACGCGGGCGCGAGCATCGGACGCGCGCACGCATCCCGCAGTCGCGCAAGATTCGGATTTTGGAATCTTTATTTTTTTTGGGTGCCCAGAAAAACGTGGCGCTCGAATTTGGCGTCTCGCTGTCGTCGGTGGCCGGCGTCACCAAGGAGTGCTTGCTCGCGCTCGGTCTGCCGTGCAAGCCCTCGCGCGTTTCGCCGCTCGTGATCGCGGCCGCGCACGCCGCGCGCGGCGATTCGATCGTGTGCTGGGGCCGCGCAAGCCAATTCTCGCACGCCGGCGCGACGTATCGCGTCGTCAGTTTCGCGCGGCCCGACTCCGATCTCGCGCGTTACCTGACTCCCGCGCAGTACGAAGTCGTGCGCTTGCGCGTCGAAGGCATGAGCCACACCGAAATCGCGGTGAGCCGTCACCGCTCGCGGCGCACGATTGCCAATCAATTGGCCGAGTCGTTTCGCCGGCTCGGCGTGTCTGGTCGCGCCGAGCTGATCCGTTGCTTGATCACCCAGCCGCAAGCAGTGCTCGGCCGCAAACCGACGCGCCGGCGCGGCCCCCCGCGCCAGCGCGAGCAAGCTCCGCTTTCTGCGTAAACTCTAGCTGCTCAGTCCTGCACGATGGTACCGCTGCCGCCCATTTCCTGCGGGAAATCGCGCTGCTTCGGCAGACCATCGTGCAGCCGGAGCACGCTCTCGCCATAGTTGACGTGGAGCATCGGCTCGAAGCGAAAATCGCGGAGCGTCGCCGCGTAAACGTCG
>DASYCL010000051.1:0-6734 GCA_036500245.1 Polyangiaceae bacterium
CAAGACGACAAAGAAAAGGCCGCGCACGCCGCCGACAAGAAGGCGCTCGACGAACAGATGCAGCTCGTCGCGCAGCTGAAGGATCAGCTCGAGAAGATGGGCGTGAACGTGTCGAGCTTGAACCAGCAGCTCGAGCAGACCGGCTCACAAAACAAGTCTCTCGCCAAGAACCTCGAGGACGTGAATCAGGCGCTCAAGGAGTATCAAGAGCGCGCCGCTCAGCTCGAACGCATCAAGCAGCGTTTCGAAGTGTTGCGCGACAAACTCAAGAAGCTCACCGAGCTCGGGCTCAAGGTCGAAATCCGTAGGAACCGCATGGTGATTCGTTTGCCGGGCGATGTGCTGTTCGCTTCGGGCGACGACAAGCTGCGGCCCGAAGGCAAGAAAGTGCTCAACCAGGTTGCCGACGTGATCCGCAATGACAAGCAGCTCGCGGGTCGTTACTTTCAAATCGCAGGGCACACCGACAATAAGCCGCTCAAAGGTGGTCGTTTCGAGGACAATTGGGGACTTTCCGCGATGCGCGCGCGGCAAGTGCTGGTTTACCTGATCGCGCCGGTCGACTCGAAAGACGGTGGCGGCGGACTCGATCCGGCACGGCTGCACGCAGCCGGCTACGGCGACACCGATCCGGTCGGCAAGAATGACACCGATGCCGAGCGCCAACAGAATCGTCGCGTCGAGCTCGTGCTCATGCCCGACATCGAAGAAATGCTCGATCTCAAATCGTTGATTTGAAGTACACGCCGCGTCAGTGAGCGGCGAGCTCTTCGCGCGCGACGCGGCGGAGCAAACCGAGCACACGGGCACGCAGCTCGGGCGCGCGAAACGGCTTGCTCACGAAATCGTCCGCGCCCGCTTCGAACGCCTCGACCAAATCACTGCTCGAGGAATGACCGGTCAAAAATAGGATCGGCAGCGCGCGGAGCGCGGGATCTTGCCGCAAGCGCCGGCATAGCTCGACGCCGTTCATGCCGGGCAGCCCCCAGTCGAGCACCAGCAAATCAGCCGAGTTTTTCCCGAGCCAATCAAGCGCTTCCTCGGCGCTCTCCACTTGCAACGTGCTGATCCGCGAGGAGCGCAACATCGTGCAGACGATCGAACGCAGCGTCGGGTCGTCGTCGACGACGAGCACGGTGGTACCGGGTGGCGCTTGCACTTCCTCGGTGCCCTCGCCACAGGGCGGCGGCACCGAGGGCGGACATTCGCCGCTCGCGAAGCGACAGAGTTGGTTCCAATCCCGTGCTTCGAAGGTGAGGTGCAATTCCGTGCCGCGCTCGGCGACGCGGCCCGCGACGGACGTCGCATCGTTGCCGATCGTGAACGTTGCGACCAGCCATTGGCCATCGGCCAGCTCATCAACCGTAGGAGTTGGCAGCTTGACGTCCGGTTCCTCGCTTTCGAGGGCTTTGGAGAGGGCTGCGAAACTCTCGAACTTGTAGACGATTCCCTGCACGCTCGACGGGCAGCCTAATCCCTCGATTTGGCTCGTGCCAGCGCACGGACGATGATTTTTCCTGCTGTTTTGCCCTGCAAAAACGCGGCCAGTACTCCCTCCGGATGCAGCTGCAACGTTCACGCCAGCGCCAATTTGCATCGCGCGTGCGCAAATCAACGCAGAAATTGCCACGAAAATTCGTTGTCGTGGAAGGCGGGCCTCAGCTCGCGGTCCAAATCATGCTGAGCGCCACGCACAAACATCCAATCAACGCGAGCGCGATTCCAGCGCCGCCTTGCGAGAGCTCGAGCACCGGCGCGCCGCCCAATAGATTTCGCGCGTGCCCGCGCGGAAACGGTAAGGCCAAGAGGGAGCTTCCTGCGCCGAGCACGAAATCCAAAATCAGCGCCCACTTTCGGCCGCCACCGCGCTTGCCGAGCAAGGATGCGGCAGCAAAGAAGAGCGCGTAGATCGCGCCCACGCCGACGCCGAGCGCCGCACTCGCGCGCAGATCTGACACGAACCCAGGCTCGGCGACAGAGCGCGCGCCGAACAAAGCAATCAGCGCGAGCAAGCTGCCCGCGAACGCCGTGCACAGCGCTGAAACGACGAACACGCCGAGCATCGCCTGACGCCGATCCGCGCCGTAACGCGCGAGCGGATCGACGGCGCGATCGAGCCGCGGCGCATCGCACACGCGTTCGCTGAGTAAATAGGCGAGCACGGGCAAAACTAGGCCGAATACCGCGCCTTCGAGCGCAGTATCGGCCGCGCTTCCCGCGTCGCTCTGACGCTCGATCACGGCGAAGGCATAAACGCCGAGCGCGGACAGCGCGAACACGAAGGGCGGCACGAACCCGCGCAAGCGTTCGCGCGCGAGGCGCATGCCGAGCATCACGTCGTTCATTGCAGTGGTTTCCCGCTCGTGAAGATCGGAGTGGGCGCTTGGCTCGGCGCTTCGCGGCGCGCGCGCTCGTACGCCGCCTGCGCTAAGCCGGCGCGCGTCGCAGCGAGCGCGTCCAAACTCGGTGCATCGTAGCGCAGCGCTTCGATCCGAATCGCTTCGGCGCGCGCGCTGGCGACGACTCGTGCCGCCACGCTTTCGAGCGCGCTGCCGCGCACCACGAGCTCGGAACCGCCCGACCATTCGACCGCGAGCACGTCAGGCGTCTCCGCGAGGCGCGCTGCGAGACGTCGCGGTTCGGGCGTGCGCACGCGCAGCGCCACTGCGGAGGGTTCGGGAAGTGCGGCGCCGAGCCAAACGCCACGCTCGAGCACGCCGATCGCGCCGCCGAGTCGCGCCGCGTCTTCGAGCCGATTTGCCGTCGCGAGCACGATCGCGCCGGCACTCACCGAATTCGCGAGCGACGAGAGCACGAAGTCTTCCGAGAGTAGGTCGAGCGTGCTCAGCGGTTCGAACAGCGCGAGCAAGAGCGGCCGCTCATGACTCAACGCGAGGGCCAGCGCGAGCGCGCGAAGCTCGCGCGCCGAGAGTGTCGCGACGCGACGTGGCGCGAACGCGGCGAGCCCCGCTCGGTCGAGCACGCTTTGCGGCGAACGCGTGTCGGCGCGCGCCGACAATGCGAGCGCGAGCGAGGCCGTCACAGTGCGCGCTTCGGGCAAACCTTCTTCGGCGAAGAGCGCGCTCACGCGCCGGCGCACTTCGAAGTGCTCGTACGGCGCTTGGTCATCGAGCATCACGCGGCCGGCGCGCGGCGCCGTGCTGCCGGCGGCGAGCTGCACGATGCTGTTCGTGCCGTCGCGCTCGGTCCCGAGCACGACGTGCGCGCCGGACGCGAACGCAGCCGATACCCGCGCTAGCTCGCGGTGACTCACCAGGTCGAAGCCGAGCCTGGTCACGCGAGCGCGCTCCCAGTGGCGAACAAGCGATCGAGTAGCTCCGCGCAGGCGGCGGGCAGATTCGGCAGCGCGGGATATGCCTTCGAAAGCAGCATCGGGCCGAGCACGAGCGCGGCCAGGAGCGCTCGTGCGTGCCGCGGCGCGAGCGCGGCCGAAAACTGCGCCAAGAGCGCGACGCAAAGCCCGAACAGCAGCGCATAGGCCGCAACGCCCGGCGCGACGACCAGCGCCCAAGCCAAGGCTTCACCGCGCGCGAGCGCGACCAGGATCAAGAGCAACGCCGGCACGCCGATCAAACGCGCAACACGCAATGCCGCGGCCAGCATTCGCGCACGTAGCAAATCGCGATCGGAGAAGCCACGCGTGAGCGCGAGCGCACGGAGCCCGTCGCGATCCGGCGCTTGCACCAGAACACGTGCCGTACCGAGCGCGGCAAGGCTACCCACCACCCAAGAAATCGAAATCAGCGCGGCGTGCACGAAGCCGCGGATCGCAGCGTGGCGGCGTTCACCGTGCGCCAGCGAAATCGCGATCGCGTAGCTGACGAACACGCCGAACGCGTAGACCCAAGCCAGCCGCAAACCGAAGCCCTTGCGCCGGCCGAGATCGAACAACGAGAGCAACGCGCGCTCGCGCGCGAAGCGGAGTCGCAGCTCGCCGCCGCGGTTCGGTCGAATCGGAAGTGCGTCGCTCGGCGTCACTCCAGCGAGTCTAGGGCGACTTTCACGTGCGGCGAAAGCGCGCGGGCGCGGGCGAGCCAGCGCGCGGCGCTCGGATCGCCTAGTTTTTTCAGGCTGACGCCGAGCGCGAAGCTGGCAAGCGCATTGTCCGGCGCGAGCGCGATGGCGCGTTCCGCCGCACCGACGGCTTCGCGCGTGCGTCCGCGCGCGAGCTCGGCCGCGGCGAGCCACGAAAGCGCGGAGACGGCAGTGTCCGTGCGCCCACTGGCGAGCGGAGCGAGGCGCGCAATCGCGGCCTCGCATTCGCCGTCGCGAATTTCGAGACGCGCGGCGACGATGTTGAGCTCGGCGTCATCGGGCGCGAACTCGAGCGCGTGGTCGACGACTTGTTTCGCTTCGTCCACCCGTTCGAGGTGCAGCAAAGTGCCGGCGAGGCCGGCGAACGCGCGCGGGTCGTCGGGCGCGACTTCGACTAGGCGCTTGAATTGCACGAGCGCATCTTCGTAGAGCCCGCCATCGTAGAGCAGATGCGCGAGGTTACTTCGCGAGGGCGCGAAGCCGGGATCGACGCGCAGCGCATCGTAATAGTGCTCGGACGCGAGATCCGGTCGCTGCACGCGTTCGGCGAGCACGCCGAGCGCGTGGTGCGGCTGCGCGACGTCCGGGTTCAGGCGGCGCGCGCGGCTCAGCAATTGGCGCGCACGCTCGAAGTTGCCACGCTGGAGCTCGACCAAGCCCTGGTTCGTAAGCGCATCGACGAAGTTCGGGTTGTATTCGAGGGCCAGGCTGAAGCGAGCGTCCGCGGTTTCGAGGTCACCTTCGGCGAGCGCGTCCACCCCAGCCCGGTTCAGCTCGAGGGCCTTGGCTGGTAAAGGGGCCGAACCTGCACAGGCGAATCCCCAAAGCGACAGGCCGAGCGCAAAAACCGCGATCCGCATCATAGTTCGCGGGTCGGCGCGAACCGAGGAGCGGTTGCGTGCGAACGCCATTCGCGGTACCCGAGTGCGCCCATGGCCAGCGAATCCGAGCCCAAAAACGACTCCGTGGAGTCCGCAGCCGCGCCCGCCCCGGCGTCGCTGAGCGAGCGCCCGAAGAAGAAAAAAGCGAAGCGCCCGCGCCCGCCGATTCCGCGCACGGAAGAGGAAATCAATTCGCCGACCAAGCAAACACTCGGCATGCTCGGCATCCTATGCGCGATGACGGTGATCATGTGGGGGCTCGCGCGCGGCGCGTGCAACTACCACCCGCCCAAAGAGACGCGCGTGCCGCGCAAAGTCACGCTCGCCGATCTCGCGCACGATCCGAAGAACGCCGCCGTCGAGTTGCAACAGCGCTGGCTCACGCGCGACTTCGACGGCGCGCTCGAGCTTGCGACTGGAGACGTGTCCGATCAAATCAAGAAGGACAAGGCGGCGTGCGATCCGGCGTGCTTGGCGAAGAAGCCGGAGCTCGCTTCGAAAGTGCTCACCTCTGCGGTCGTCGTGGACATGAATCCCGCGGGCACGATGGTGCGCTCGACCAGTGTCGGCTTGCCGGACGGCAGCAAGTCCTATTACCTGCGCATGCAGCGCGCAGACACGATTTGGAAAGCCGTCGAACGCAACGTCGACACCGGCGCACCGTACGTGCCGCCGACTGCGGTGCCGGCGGAGTCAGCCGCACCGGGGAGCTCTGCCGCGCCGGCAGGGTCACGCTAGTCTTTAGGTTTTGTTGCGCTGCGCGTTTGGTGGCGCTTGGCCGCTCGCGCGACTAGCAACGCGACGGGCGCCTGTTCGGTCAGTTCTAACGTGGCCGCCCTTCTTTCGAAAACCGTGATCAGCCTGGCGAATCGGTTGCCTTGTTTTATTTCCGGGCGGGCGAGCCCTGGGCCTTGTCGGGCGCGACCGCGCGCCGAGATCGAGAGGGAAGAGAACTCGGAAGGAGAAGGCCTAGGTTCCGCTGAGATTTTTTTGATGGTCACGCGTTACGACGCGTGCCGGCAAAGCCTTCGGCGTCGGGCTTCGACTTCCTCATTTTCGAGCTCGTAGCGGTCGCGGGCGGGTAACTGGGCGTGTTTCGCGGGAGCTCGGGGAGCGAACCTGTGGCCAGCCTTGCGTAAGCGCAACCCGTCGTTGCCTAAATGGCGGCGCGCGTTTTGCCGGAGAAACCTTGGACGGGCAGGCCTCGTAATCCGACCATTGGGATACCGTGACGAGCTATAGCGTAAGCCTCTGGCCCGCGTTAGAAGTGGCGCGCTTGACGTCGGAGCGTAGCCCAATCCTTGCCGAATCGAGCTCGGAGCGCCTGATGGAGTGCTACGTCGATGGCGAGGCCGACGCGTTCGAGCTGCTCTATCGCCGCGTTTCTCCGAACTTAATGGGCTACTTGCTCAGGCTGACGCGGAACCGCGAGCGCGCCGAGGATTTGCTCCAAATCACGTTCTCGAAGATCCATCGCGCGCGCAGTAGCTACCTCAAAGGCGCCCCTGTCCTACCTTGGATCCTCGCGATCGCGCGGCGCTCGTTCTTGGATGAGCGGCGCTCGGCCAACGTCAGGACTGAAGATTTGTCACCCGACGGCAGCTTGCCGGAACGCCAAAACGAAGAGCGACCGCTGCCCGTGGAGCTTTCGGATGCACTCGAGATCGCGCTCGACCGATTGCCGGACACGTACCGAGAAGCGATCGTGCTCACTAAAATCACCGGGCTGAGTGTGGCAGAAGCAGCGCAAGTGCTTGGCGCCACGGAAACAGCCGTTAAGCTTAGAGTTCACCGCGG
>DASYCL010000052.1:0-4080 GCA_036500245.1 Polyangiaceae bacterium
GAGCGTGAGCGCGATGAAGTAACCTTTGTTGATCACGCGGATCAGCGTGACCATCTTCTCGCTCTTGAACGAGACTTCGCTCGTCTCGCCGGCGTCGAGCATTTCGGTGGCGCGCTGAATGCCTTTCACGACCACGCTGACCTCGGCACCGACGGTCTCGATGTCGATCGCGGCGTCAGCCTTGGCGTAGCTTTCGAGCGGGATGCCTTCGAAGTCCATCAAAAGACCCGCGATTCCACCGTCCGTGCCGTCAACGACGCTCTGCAACGCCTCTTTGAACATGCGAGCGAGATTAGCCTGAATCGACTGGTTGGGTGAATTATCGAGAAGCTACGCGCGCGCTCTCCCAACAAAAAAACCGCAATTGTCGTAGGCCCGCTGGCCGACGCGAAAATTGCGATCGAAATTCGGCCGTGTGACTTGCGGCCGCGATAAAGCCAGGCGATCGCCGGGCAGGCGGGGCGCCGTGTCGCCGACCTTGACCCTGCTTGGGGCGAGCGGCTACTTTGCTCGCCACTCCGATGCGTGCGCGAGCGGGGGATCCGCCCCGCACCATGACCCAAAAGATCCTCGCCGGGCGCGCGGATGATCCGAACCTGGCGAGCGATCTCGTGCGGGTGAAGGTCGACCAAGTCGTCTTGGCGAGGGAACCCGATCGCACCTTGGCCGAGCCGGGGCTTGCGAGCGCGAAGAAGTGCGCGGTCGAAGTCGCGATCGCCTACGACACGCGCTGCGTGACCGCGCTGTCCGACACCGCGCCCGGCTTGAGCGCGCGCGGTTCGAAGGATGCGTTGAACCTGGGCATGTTGATTGCGCGGCCGGGCATCGGTTTCCCGGCGGCAGTGCACCTCGAGCGCTTCGGTAGCCCCGCGCGGCTCGCGCTCACCGACGAACCGCGGCTCGCCTCGGTCGGCGGCGCGGGCATGCTGACTTTGGTGGTGCCACCGTCGCAGCTCGCCGAAGCGTTGGTGACGGGCAGCGTCTTGGTGCGACCGCCGCGCAGCGTGCAAGTGTTGCTTTCGGGCCGCGTCCGTCCGTTCGTGTGCGTGCGCGATGTCGGGCTCGAGTTGATGCGCCGCGGCTTGGGCGAAGCGATTCGCAAGGTCGATAGCGAGTATCAAGCGCCTGTCGTGATCGAATTCGCCGGCCCGAGCGCGCGGCTTTTGTCGGTGGCCGATCGCGCGGTTTTGGCCGCGCTCGCGCCGCAGCTCGGCGCTTCTGCCGCGGTCTTCGTCAGTGACGAGAAGACCGAAGTTTACCTGCGCGATCAGCGCCGTTCGAAGGCGCATCGCGGCCTATTGCCCGATCCCGGCGCGCCGTGTGACGACGTGATCAGCGTCGATCTTTCGGCGGTCGATCCGTTGATCTTGGACGAAGACGGCGTGGTGCGGCCGGTGCGCGAAATCGCCGGCAAGCCGGTGAGCCAAGTGATCCTCGGCGGGGACTCCGGCGCGTCGCTCCGCGATTTGCTCGCCGCGGCCGCGCTCTTGAAGAGCAAGCGCGTCCCTCCGAAATTGGATTTGCTGGTCGCGCCGCCATCGCGACAAGCGCTCGAAGTGCTCGCGCAATCGGGCTCGCTCGTCGATCTCGTCGCGACCGGCGCGCGCTTGCTCGAACCTGATCCGCGACTCGTCACCGGCGAGCTGTATCCGCCGCCGAACGACGGCGGAGTCTCGCTGCGCACGTTCGATCCCGAACCGAGCTACCCGCTCAGTGCGCAACGCTTCATCGTTGCCTCGGCCGAGACGCTCGCGTTTTCGGTCGCGACGGGCACGGTCGGCGATCCGCGTTCGTTCAAACGCCCGGTGCGTGTCACCGTGCCGCGCACCTTGCCGACCGACGACGTCCTGATCGTGCGCAAAGCCAAAGGCAAAGGGAAGGAAGCCGAGTCCGCGAAACCGAACGCGGGGGAAGCACCCAAAGCGCACGCCTTCGCCGACGCACAAACGCTGCCCATCGTCTCGAAGCGCGGCAAGCCGGCCGCACCGAGCGCGCTCGTACTCGAGTCGCTCGACGACGTGCGTTGGTTCGCGCGCCGCGCCCCCGAATTGAGTGACACCGTCCGCGCGATCGTCGCGCCGTACATCCCGAGCGGCACCGTGCCGATGCTCGCCGGGCTCGGCATCTTGGCGCTCGAAAGCGATCTACCCGGGATCGAAAAGCTGCGCGCCGAAGCCTCGCTTTCTTTGCCGAGTCCGAGCGCCTGGAACGGCGAGCGCACGATCACGGCCCAGACCAAAGGCGGGCCCGTGTCGCTCGCTTGGCTCGCGGTCGGCAGTGAGCGTGAGTGGACGACCGCGGGCAGTACGCGCGCTGGGAAGCGGTAGTCCGCGATCGACAACCGAATTTGCGATGTCGCAGCGCGTCGAGGCGCGCAGATTGCTTCGCGGTCGACGAAATCCGAGCTCTCGCAGCGCGCGCGCAAGCGAGTTGTCAGGCGCGAATCGTGTGGGCTAACTTCGCGCCCCCTAAGCCGAAGGCCACGACCGAGGCTCGCCTGAGTCGTCTCCGCCGAGGCTTCGGGCGCGCATTTCCGCGTCACGTTCCCCGCAACACGTCTCGCAACACGTCTCGCAACACGTCTCGCAACACGTCACTACGTCGTTTCCAGGAATCATCATCATGCAGCTTCCGCTCGATCACTTGAAGAGCTTGCTCGAAACGCTCGAAGAGGGTGGCGTATCCGAGTTCGAATACGAAGACGAAAAAGTGCGCGTGAAGGTCGCGCTCGCGCGTGGCCAAGCGCCGGTCGTGACGCACGCCGTCGCCGCGCAGGTGCACGCGGCGCCGTCGCCTTCGTCGCCGCGCGCCTCGGAAGGCGCGCTCGATCCGAACATCGCGTTCGTCACTTCGCCGTTCGTCGGCACGTTCTACCGCTCGCCCTCGCCCGAGGCGGAAGCCTTCGTGGCCGTAGGCGGCGCGGTAAAAAAAGGCCAGACCTTGTGCATCATCGAAGCGATGAAGCTGATGAACGAAATCGAAGCCGAATTTGCCGGCACAGTCGTCGAAGTATTGGTCGAGAGCGGCAAGAGCGTCGAGTTCGGTCAAAAATTGTTCAAGATCCGCAAGAGTTAAATGTTTCGCAAAGTTCTGATCGCCAATCGCGGCGAGATCGCCATTCGCGTGATTCGCGCTTGTCGCGAGCTCGGCATCGCGACGGTGGCCGTGTTTTCAGAGGCTGATGCCGGCGCACTCCACGTGCGCTTCGCAGACGAAGCCGTGTGCATCGGTCCGGCTGCCGCCGCGCAAAGCTACCTGCACATCCCGGCGCTGATCAGCGCCGCCGAAATCACCGCGGCGGACGCGATTCACCCCGGTTACGGCTTTCTCTCCGAGAGCACGAAGTTCGCGCAAGTGGTCGAGCAATGCGGGCTCAATTTCATCGGCCCATCGTCGGAAGCGATGTCGCGCTGGGGCGACAAACTCCGCGCGCGCGAGGCCGCAGAGACATTCGGGCTCCCGCTCTTGCCCGGCAGCGAGGCCTTGAAGAACGCCGAACACGCGGAATCCGAGGCCAAGCGCGTCGGCTTTCCGGTGATGATCAAGGCTCGCGGCGGTGGCGGCGGCCGCGGCATGCGCGTGGTGCGCTCGGCCCCAGAAGTGCGGCGCGCGTTCGAATCGGCGACCGCGGAGGCGACCAACGCCTTCAAAAATCCCGAGCTCTATTTGGAGCGCTTCGTCGAGCGGCCGAAGCACATCGAGTTCCAGGCCCTCGCCGACAAGCACGGTCAAGTGTGGACGCTCGGCGAACGCGAGTGCTCATTGCAGCGCAAAAACCAAAAACTCGTCGAAGAGTCGCCGAGCGCGGTTTTGAGCGAAGAACAGCGCGGCAAAATGGGCGAAGTGATTCGCCGCGCCGTGCTCGAGACCGGCTACACCTCGCTCGGTACGCTCGAGTTCTTGATGGATGAGGATGGCTCGCTCTACTTCATGGAGATGAACACGCGCGTGCAAGTCGAGCATCCAGTGACCGAGATGGTCACGGGTGTGGACTTGGTCGTGCAGCAGATCCGCGCTGCCGCGGGCGAGAAGCTCAGCTTGCCGGATACGCGGCCGTGGAAGTTCCGCGGGCACGCCATC
>DASYCL010000053.1:0-9362 GCA_036500245.1 Polyangiaceae bacterium
CAACAATCTGTCGGTCTTCGTCGGTGAGAGCGTCGGTCGCGATTTGCGCGACGCGATCTTCGTCAAAATCCAGAGTTTTTCTTACGGCAATCTCGATCGGCAAAACACCGGACAGCTTTTGGTACGACTCACCAGCGATACCAGCGCGATTCAACGCGTGCTCCAGATTTCGTTGCGCATCGGTACGCGCGCGCCGCTGCTCATGATCGGCAGCTTGGTGCTGATGATCACGACCAGCCGCAAGCTCGCGCTCAGCATGATCCCCTTACTGCTCGTGACGGCGTTCGCGATCATTTTTTTCTTGGCCAAGATGGAGCCGATGTTTCGCCTCGTGCAGCAGAAGCTCGATCGGCTGAACACGGTGCTGCAGGAAAATGTGGCCGGCATTCGCTTGATCAAAGCCTTCGTGCGCGAGCCGCACGAAATCGAGCGCTTCGAGCTCCAGAACCAGGCCTACAGCGATGAATCGGTGAAAGTGATGCAGTTCGCCGCGTTCATGTCGCCGGTTTTGACGCTGTGTGTGAACGCCGGAATCGTGATCGTGATTTGGGCAGGCGGCTGGCAAGCCGCGCACGGCAAACTCACGAGCGGGCAGCTCGTCGCCTTCATCAACTATCTCCTGACCACGATGACGCCGCTCTTGATGATGACAATCTTGTCAAACGTTTGGGCGGTGGGCATCGCCTCGGCCAAACGCATCGAGGAAGTGCTGAGCGTCGTGCCCGAGATTCAGGATGCGCCGAACGCCGGCATGCTCGAGCTCTCGGGCGCGCCGCGAATCGAGTTCCAAGACGTGAGCTTTTCGTACCGCGCTTCGAACGCTGAGGCCGTGCTCGAAGGCATCAGCTTCGTGGCCGAGCCCGGCGAAACAGTCGCGATTTTGGGCGCGACCGGCGCCGGCAAATCGACGCTCGTGAAGCTCATCCCTCGCTTCTATGACGTGACGCGCGGCCGCGTGCTGCTCGACGGCCGCGACGTCCGCGAGCTCCGCCAAGACTCGCTGTTTTCGCAAATCGGCATCGTGCCGCAAGAATCGGTGCTTTTTTCCGGCACGGTGCGCGACAACATTCGCTACGGCAAGCCCGACGCGAGCGAAGCCGAAGTCGTGCGCGCCGCCAAGGCCGCGCAAGCAGAAGAATTCATCACGCAGCTCGGCCAAGGTTACGACGCGCGGGTCGAACAACGCGGCCAAAATTTCTCGGGCGGGCAACGCCAGCGCCTAGCCATCGCACGCGCACTCTTGCTCAACCCCAAAATCCTGATTTTGGACGACAGCACGAGCGCGGTCGACGTCGAGACCGAAACGCGAATTCAGCAGGCGCTCGCCGCCGAGCACCGCGAGCAGACGCGCGTCGTGGTCGCGCAGCGGATCAGCACTGCGCTCGGCGCAGACAAAATCCTGGTGCTCGACGAAGGCAAAATCGTAGCTCGCGGACGGCACGCTGAATTGATGAAGTCGAGCCGTGTATACCAAGAAATCTATGCTTCGCAGCTCGGCACCGGCATTACGCCGGAGAGCGTGGTCGAGAGCGCGGCGGTGAACTCGTGAATGCGATGCCAGGCAGCGGCGGCGCACAAGGCATGCGCGCCGGGCACGTCGGACGGATCGAAAAAGCGGGCAGCCCGCGCCACGCGCTTCGACGTTTGCTACCGTATTTGGCGCCATTTCGCGGCGGAGTCGCGATCGTACTCGGGTTCGTCTTGGGTTACACCGCGCTCGGCTTGGTCAGTCCTTATTTGATGGGCCTCGCCATCGATCGAGTGGCTCGCCACGCGGGCACGGCGGGTCTGCTCCGAATCGCGCTCGCGATGGCCGTCGTTTACGTGCTCGGAAATGCGCTGCAAGCCCTCGCAGGGCGGCTGATGGCGAGCATTTCGCAGCGCGCGCTCAAGGGCTTGCGCAGCGATTTGTTCACACGCGTCGAGCGGCTTCCGGTTTCCTTCTTCGACCGCAATCAAGCAGGCGATCTGATGAGCCGCCTGACCAACGACATCGATGCGATCAATCAAGCCGTGTCTCAGAACGTGACCACGCTGGTCGCGAGCTTGCTCTCGATGGCCGGCATCCTGATCGCGATGTTCGTACTCGATCGTTGGCTCGCGCTGGCCTCGCTGATCGTGGTCCCGATCATGTTTTGGTTCACGCAGTTCGTCGCGCGCTACACGCGCCGCGGCTTTCGCGATTTGCAGCGCGATCTCGGACGCCTGAACGGCGTGATGGAGGAAGCGATCAGCGGCCAGCGCGTACTGCACGCGTTTCGCCGCGAAGAATCCGCAGTCGAAACCTTTCGCGCCGAGAATGCGCGCGTGTTCCGCGCCGGCGTACAGGCCAACAGCTACGCGCTCTTGCTGATGCCGATCACGTCCGTGCTCGGCAATTTGTTCGTGATCGTGCTGGCGGGCCTCGGCGGATTTCTCGCGCTACGCGGCTTGGTCACGATCGGCATCATCGCGACGTTCATCAGCTACGGACAGAATTTCGTGCAACCCTTGCGCCAGCTCGCGAACTTATACAACTCGATCCAAGCCGCGCTCGCCGGCGCCGAACGCATCTTCGCGATCGTCGATATCCCTTCCGAGCCGGACGATGCGCGCGACGCCACGCCGTTCGACAGCGTGCGCGGCGACGTCAAGTTCGAGCACGTCCGCTTCGGCTACGTACCCGACGCGACGGTGGTGCACGATCTCTCGTTCGAGGCGAAACCAGGACAAGTGACGGCCTTGGTCGGCCCGACCGGTGCAGGCAAAACCACGATCATCAATTTGCTCACGCGCTTTTACGAGATCGACGACGGACGGATCACGATCGACGGCCGCGATCTGCGCGCGTTGAAGAAGGCCGAACTGCGTCAAAAGCTCGGCCTCGTGCTGCAGGACGTATTTTTGTTTTCAGGCTCGGTGCTGGAGAATGTTCGCTACGGCCGTCTCGACGCGAGCGACGACGAGGTGATCGCCGCCGCAAAGCTCGCCGAAGCCGACCCGTTCATTCGTCTTTTGCCACAAGGTTACCAGACGCAGCTCTCCGAACGCGCGAGCAACTTGAGCCAAGGCCAGCGCCAACTGATCGCGATCGCGCGGGCAATTTTGGCGAACCCCGCGATTTTGATCTTGGACGAAGCGACCAGCAGCATCGATACGCGCACCGAAGCGCGCATTCAGAGCGCACTGTTGCGGCTGATGAAAGGTCGCACGAGCTTCGTCATCGCGCATCGGCTCAGCACGATCGCGGATGCCGACCAGGTGCTCGTGATCGACCATGGCGCGGTCGCCGAGCGCGGCAAGCACGCCGCGCTGCTGGCGCAAAACGGTGTCTACGCGCGCCTCTACGCGAGCCAATTCAAAGGCGAAGCGATCTGAAGCGAAAACGAGGCGCGGATCGCCATTGCCGGCGAGCCGCGCCGATTACTTTAGAATTTGCCCAACAAGAAGCCGCCGAAACCATCGCGACCCATCTGCGCTGGCGTGAACTGCAGATCTTGAATGCCACCCACGAAGTCGTGGACGAGCACCTTCTTCGGCGAGGCGACCCCATAAATGAAGAGCGCCGCGCCGGTTGCCTGCGCGAGACCGCCTAAAATCAAAAATGTGCGCGTCGTCGCGTCATCGCTCGCGGTGCCGGAACAAAAGCTGTCGCCGATCGAGTCGGTCGTGCAATCGTTGGCGCTGTGACGCGAGCCGAGCGTGATCCACGGACCTACGACGGGCACCACGAGCCAGCCGCTCGAGTTCGGAAAGTTTTGGGCTGACGCCACCGTGAGGCCCAGCGCGTACGTGGTGCTCCACACCACGATGCCGGCGATCGTCGGCCCGCGACGCGCGCGGTCTTCGACGTGGTAGCCTGAGGGTACCGGGCCGCCTTCGTACGGCACGCTCTCGGGCGGACGCGGCGCGGTCGGATACGCATACGCGTATCCTGGTGGCGGTGGCGGGTACGGAGCAGGTGCATATGCCGCAGGCGGTGGATATGCCGCAGGCGGCGGATACCCTTGATAAGCCGCGCCAGGCGGTGGCGGCGGTGGTGCGGCGAGCGGTGGCGCCGGCTGTTGTGGCGCGGTTGCGCTTGGCGCCGCCGGTGCCGGAGGTGGGGTCTGCGCAAACAGCGTTGTCGCAGACGTAACGATCAAGCCGAAGAAAGCAACACTTGGCGCAAGACGCCACAAAGAACAGTCCCTCATAAGATCCTTACTACCCTAGGTTGCGCGAGCCCTCCAGATCAAAGCAAACCCTTTGCCCTGCTCTGTTTGCTTGCCCCAGTGCTAGCGTAGCATATCGATGTCAGCACGCACTCTAGACGACATCGCCCCCAATGGGCACCCGCTCGAACTCTTGTTCGAGCAGCGTGAGCTGCCGAAATTCGAGCTACCGAGCGCGTTGACCGAGCTCTACTCGGGAACGCTCGGCTTTGCTTCACCGCGTGTGTTCGCCAATTTCGTGGCTTCACTCGACGGGGTGGTCGCGTTGCCCGGCGAGATCGAATCCGGTCAAATCATCAGCGGCAAAAACGCAGCGGATCGCTTCGTGATGGGCCTTTTGCGCGCGTGCGCGGACGTGGTGCTGATCGGCGCGGGCACATTCCGCAAATCGCCCGGACACCTCTGGTTTCCAGAGCGAATTTATCCGCCTGGAGCGGCGCTCTTCGCGGAGGCTCGCCATCGACTCGGTCTGCACGAACGGCCACGCCTCGCGCTCGTGAGCCGCAGCGGCGACATCGAAGTCAGCGAACCCGCGCTGAAGGACGCGCTGATTTTCACCACCCGCGCGGGTGAAGAGCGGCTCCGCGCACATCTGCCCGCCTCCACGAGCTTGATCGCGTTCGAAGCCGATCGCGTTTATTTGAGTCGAGTGCTCGAGTACCTGCACGAGCAAGGCCTCAAGCGGGTGCTTTGCGAGGGCGGACCTTCGTTGTTTGCCGAGCTCGTCGCGGCGGGGCTCTTGGATGAGCTATTTCTCACGTCTGCGCCCGCGATGTTCGGGCGCTTCCGGGAGGATCAACGCAAATCGCTCGCCTCCGGGCTCGACCTCAGCGGCACCTCGTTCGAACTGCTCAGCGCGCGCCGCCATGGTTCGCATTTGTTCCTGCGTTATGCGCAGCAAAAGAGTTCGACTCGTTAGTTTTTGTTGGGCCTTCGCGCGAAACGGTGCTTGGCCGCTCGCGTTACCTGATTTTTTGGGCACTGCGCTCGAATCAGCGCTTGGCCGCTTGCGCGACTGGGCAGGCGGCGAGCGCCTTTTCGGTCAGTTCTCGTTACTCGCCTCTCTTTTCAAAACCGTGATCAGCCCGGCGAATCAGT
This sequence comes from Polyangiaceae bacterium, assembly GCA_036500245.1. Classification (GTDB taxonomy): domain Bacteria; phylum Myxococcota_A; class Polyangia; order Polyangiales; family Polyangiaceae; genus PMG-095. The sequence continues at coordinate 5,292 of DASYCL010000053.1, forward strand.
TGCTTTGTTTTATTTCCGGGCATCTGGGCCAAGCCCTTCGCGCGCGCTCGGCGCGAACAGAGAGAGGATCGCTCAGGTACTGTTCCGATCACATCTCAGTCTCTTCTTTGCGCGCCGGAGCGCGCTCGACTGATGGCGGTCGAATGCCCGGAAATAACACAAAGCCAACGGCTCGCGCGGCTGATCACGGTTTTCGAATGACGGGCGGCCACGTTAGAACTGACCGCCGCGCTTCGTGACACCCGAAGGGGTGAACAGGCGCCCGCCGCGCGGCTGGTAGCGCGAGCGGCCAAGCGCAATGAAACGCTCAGGGCCAAAAAACCTACTCGAGACAGAGCTCAAACACACCCGTGTCCATGCCACCGTCCGACGCATCGGCACTCGGCATGAACGTGAACGTGAAACGCCACAGCCCGACCATGAACAAATCCATCGGGTCGAGCGTGAAATTTCCGGATGTAGCGTCGAAGGTGATCACGGGCGTCTTCGGTGAAGAATGGCCGTGTTCGGGCATGTCGAGCGCCGCACTGAGCTCCCCGGCGAGCGCCGCGCCGTTCGCGTCCGTAACACGGACCACGAAAGTGTTGTCGTTCAACGCGGGCGGCGAAGGTGTCGTGGAGACGATCTGGAAGTCGTAGAGACCGCTCGCGCCGAGCTTGCTGAGCCCCGGGGCGTAGCCATCGATGCCCGGTTCGCTCGTGCAATCCACGGCGCCGCTCGGGCCGGTTGTACCCGCGGAGCCCGCGTTACTTGCGGCGGCGGCATCGGACTTCGGCGCAGAGCCCGACGAACAGCCGGCGCACAGCGCGAGCGCACAGTAAAAAAGCACAACGGAGCGAGCTTCAATCATGATCTTCGTGCTCAAAGCCGAGGACAGTCTAGCAAATCAGAGCTAGATGGCGAGTATAGCGAGATGACGGCGCGAGCAGTCACTGCAAGAAATAAACACAGTTCGCGTCGCGGCGCCGGCGCTCGTACCGGCGCGCGCGCCTTGACCCGTCATACGCGCGGCGCGTTATTCGGTGTCGCCCTCGCGCTCGCAGGCTGCGGCAACGCGGCGCAACAATCGAGCGGGCTCAGCCAGGAAGAGCTGATGGATCCGGCGGTTTGCGGCTCTTGCCACCAAGAGCACTATCGCGAATGGTCGGGCAGCATGCATGCCTATGCCAGCGAAGATCCGCTGTTCGTCGCGCTCAATCAACGCGCGCAAGACGAAGCACAAGTTGGTCCGTTGTGCGTGAATTGTCATGCGCCGCTCGCCGCGCGCACCGGCGCGACGACGGATGGCACCAATCTCGCCTCGCTGCCCGCTCGACTCAAAGGGGTGACTTGTTTTTTTTGCCACCAAGTCGACCAAATCGAGGACAGCCACAACGGGTCGCTTCACTTGGCCAACGATAACGTGATGCGCGGCGGTTTCGCCGGCGCGATTCCGAACTCGGCGCACGCTTCGGCGTACTCGCCGCTGCACGATCGCAATCAGCTCGAATCCGCCGGGCTCTGCGGCAGCTGCCACGATGTCGTGAACGGTCACGGCATCGCAATCGAGCGCAGCTTCGCGGAGTGGAAATCGAGCGCATTCGCCGCTAGCAACGGCAACACCTGTAGCCAATGCCACATGGACAAGAGCCCGAGCCAAGTCGCGATCGCCGATGTCGCCGGCGCGCCGCTCCGCGACGAGCACAGCCACGAATTCCCGGGCGTGGATCTGGCGCTGCACGATTTTCCGGAAGCGGACGCACAGCGACAGGCCGTGCAGAATCTGCTCGATACCACGCTACAAACCGCGCTTTGCGTGCGTGGCAGCGGCAGCAGCGCGAGCATCATGGTGGTCGCGGACAACGTCGCTGCCGGGCACAAATGGCCGAGCGGCGCAGCCCAAGATCGCCGCGCTTGGTTCGAAGTCACCGCCTTCTCCGGCAACAGCGAGATCTTCCACAGCGGCAACGTGCCCTTGGGCGCGGATCCGACGTCACTCGCCGATCCGGATCTCTGGCTCGTGCGCGACTGCATGCTCGATGACGACGGCAACGCCGTGAACGGCCTCTGGAGCGCCACGAGCGTGGATTCGAATTTGCTCCCCGGACAGCTCACGTTCGACAAGAGCTCGCCGCTTTTTTATCAAACTCACGTGATGCGGCTGTTCCCCCATGATCCGCTGGCAAGCCTGTCCGCGTTTCCGGATCGAGTGACGCTCTCGGTGCACTTACTCTCCTTCCCGCTCGATTTCTTCGATGACCTGTTCGCGACACCGGAGCGTCTCGGGCTCACGAGCGACGCGGTCGCCGCGATCCGCAGTCAGCTCACACCGCTGACCTTGGGCCAAGAGTTGGTCTGGACCGCCGCGGCAGCGGCAGACACGGCGCACGGCGGCCTCCGCTACGTCGACCAAGGCACGCCCGTCGCTTGTGTCACGACCACGGGCATGAACGCCGCTGCCGACAAAATTGCCGCGCCCGAGCACGCAGCGGCCGCTTGCGGCAACTGAAGCCGCGTCAGCCGCTCGCGCCACGCTTCGACACATCAGCGGCGATCGGAAGCGTCATGCTGTGCACAGGCACGTTCAGCATGCGGCGGCCCCAGGTCATCGCTTCGGGGATTTCGGTGAAGGCTTCGAACGGACGAGGCTTCTGCATGAGCCAGGACATAGCCTTGAAGATCCCGCGATGCATCGTGGTCGAGAGCACGATGCCGACGCCGAGCAAAACTCCCGGATGAGCGTGTTCGTCTTGGTCCCAGCGCTCGGCGACCAGCCGCCGCGAGTTCGCGCTGAGCGATGGCGACTTCCGAACGTCGATCACTTGCACGTACTGCACGCCGCGCAGGATGAACGACGACATTCTCTCGAGGTGTGCATGGAAAGCCGCGCCGTCGATCTCGTACGCTGGCATCGTGACGACGAGAATGGGCCACTGTGATTCATCATAGTCCGCGTGCATACTAGAGCGTCCCTCCGCAGTTCGATTCACCCGCTTCGCAACGCCTCAGTTTACAACGCTCAATTGCAAGCGTCTCCTGGCGGAAATCGTCGAAAGGCTTCGGCTCGGCGAAAACCGGCTGAGCTACGCAATTTATCGCGCGCGCACACTTGAGCGCACACCTACGTCGCGGTGACACGGCCGGGGCGCAACGAGCCGCGTCCGGCCAAACAGCTATAAATCGCGTGGCGCAGCGCTTCGGGTGAGATTGGTTTGATCAAGATCTGACCTTTGAACTCGGCGAATTCCGGCATGAAACGCGGCAGTTCCCGCTCCGAAGTCAAGATCATGCGCCGGCGCCAAGACTGCGCGAGCGCGAGCGCGCGTCGGTACAATTCGATGCCGGACAGATCGGACATGAACGCGTCCGCGACCGCTATGTCCGGCGGGCGATTCGAGGAGAGGCTGCGCAGCGCAGCGTTTCCAGAGAGCGCGAACTCGATCGTGAAGCGCTCCGCTTGCAAGTGTCGCCGAAACTCCGAGAGCACCGCCATATCGCGATCGATCAACAGCACCGACGGCGGTTCCGTGCGCCGCATCGTCTCTGAAGATGCTCCATGCGCAAGCGAGCTTTCGGCGCTGCGCTGCGTGCCACTCGGGCGCTTTTCGTCCCCAACGCTGGGCGCGGATTCGCCGGCCCGATATGGGTCGCCGAACTCGGAGGCTGCGCGCATGCGCCCGCTACTCGCGAAGACTTCCGCCGCTCGCAATTTTCCGCTGCTCGGCAGCCCGTCGAAGCGCGCGGAACCGCCGACCGAATTGCGCTTGAGCCAGCGGTTCACTTCTCGAACGAGTGCGAACATATCGCTGGTCTTTTGCACGAAGCCGTGCGCGCCGGCGGCGTCGGCCTTCACGCGCAGAATCGACGCCGGCATGCTGCTGTAAAGCAGCATGACCGTGCCCTTGTCCGGCTGCGCCTTACCGAGCACGCCGATGACCGTGTCACCGCTCAAGTGCGGCATGTTGACTTCCATCAACACGAGGTCGGGTTTTTCTTGGAGGATCAGCGCGACGCAACCTCCGGCGCGGTCATGCGTCACGACTTGGTGACCGGCCGATTCGAGCGCCGCGCGAGCCACCTCGAGCTCGATCT
>DASYCL010000054.1:0-7474 GCA_036500245.1 Polyangiaceae bacterium
TGGCTTGAGCGCCAAAGGGCGCGCGTTCGTCGCGGAAGCCAATCGGCTCGGCATCGTGCTCGACGCATCCCACGCTTCCGACGATGTGCTCGACCAATTCATCGCGCTCTCGAAGACGCCCGTATTGCTCTCGCATTCTGGCGTGAAAGCCGTGTTCAATCATCCGCGCAACGTCGACGACGAACGATTGAAGAAGCTTGCCGCGAGCGGCGGCGTGATCCAAATCAATTTCTATTCGGATTACTTGGTGCCAACACCCAAACTCGCGGAGCGCGAGGCCGCGCTGTCCGCGCTTTGGCTGGAAACGCGCAAGCCGAACCTCACCTTGCGTGACCGCGAGGACCTGATCAAACGAAAGCACGAAATCGATCGCCACTGGCCCGTGCCACGCGCGACCTTCGAGGACGCTTTCTCGCATTTGCTCCACGCGATTCGCATCGTGGGTGTCGATCACGTCGGCGTCGGCGCGGACTTCGACGGCGGCGGCGGCGTGGTCGGCTTCGAGGACGCCAGCGACTACCCGAAGATCACGGCGCGCTTACTCGAAGCCGGCTACACCAAAGACGACCTACAAAAGATCTGGTCCGGAAACGTATTGCGCGTGCTGCGCGCAGCCGAAGCGTATGCGGCAACCGTCGGCGCGAAGCCGGCGCCCATGACCAGTCACTGAGCGGCAGGTTCCGTCGATTCGCGCAACTACGGTTTGGTGAAAGCTTCGGCTGGGATCGCGAAGTTGAGCGACTGATTCAAATGCTCATGGCCCACGAGCATCGCAGTCGTAATACCGACCAAGTTGCCGCGCGCGTCGAACAAACCACCGCCGGAAGAACCAGGCGAAATGGGCGCCGTAGTTTGGACGTAGCTCTTTCCATCCTCTTCGCGGATGCCCGAGAGGATGCCGTTCGAGAGCGAAAGCTCGAGCCCATTCGGCGAGCCGAGCGTGTACATTGGTTCGCCCACTTGCAGCTCGCTCTGGCGACGAATCCCGCGAATTGGCACGAGCGTCGTGTCCGTGACCGAAAGCACGCAGCGGTCCGAAGCGGGATCGGCAAAGCGAATCAGGGCAGGCCACACGTTCTTGCCTTGTTGCACGCGAACTTTTTGCGCGCTCTCGAGCACATGGCAATTGGTGAGCAATTGGTTCTTGGAGACGGCGACCGCGGAACCTTGAGCGACTGCCTCGCTCGAAGTCACGATCACCTTGAACACCGAAGGCGACAGTTGCTTGAACAGCGCCGTCGCGTCGGGCGCTGTCCCAGCGCTTGGCAATGAATCGGCGATGGGCTTCCACTCAGGCCAGCCCTCGGCCGGGGCGAGCAACCCACCGCTGCCGCCCGCGCGCGCCGGCGCGGCCCAGGCCTCCTCCTGTTGGTACAACGCGACGAAGTGCCTCACTTCCGCGACCTGATCCTCGCTGAGCGTCCAGCGAAAGTCGCAGCTCTTCAGCGCGAACTTCCGCGCAACCGCGAGATCACGCAGCAGCTCGGGACTGAGTTGAAACGAAATCCAGCTCTTTTCCTGGCCTTTGGTGAATTTCCCAGTGGGCAGGTCGGCGCGTTCACCGTTGATCATCGCCGAGCTCCTGCAGTTGGCGAGCTCGTCACCGACGCCGCGCACGAGTCGAAGTTGCACCGCGCGGTCGCTCGATGGCTGTCCGCGCAGCTTGAACACGGTCTTCGCATCGAGCGGCATATCCAGCAGAACGGTGCTGCTCCCCTTCTTGTTCTTTTCCACGCGCGCGAGGCTGACCGGCTTTTCTGCGTCCTCCGCCCTGGGCTCCTTCAGACGTACCGCGACCTCGACTTTTTCGGACTGAGGGGAACAGGTCGTACCAAAGCACTGGTAAGCGATCTCGTCTCGGCCACAACCCGTCACGCGGTAACGCCCACCGCCGATCTCCCGGACTTTGACGTTGTGCTCGGGACAATCGTACTCGCGCGAATACATTCGCGTGACCGTCTGCACCGTGAACGCGCCAGCGCAGCCTATGCCGACACCAAGACTCACGAGCGCCATCGCGCTCACCCCACCAAATCCCAAACGCCCTGCATTCATTTCATCACCGCCAAAAAGCGGCCCCACGCTATCAGGGCTCCCGAGCGAGCGCCAACACGCTCGGCAACGCTCAGCGACAGCCGCTCGTATCGCCCGGATCGATGCCCATCGCGCCCGCGATGGTCGTGAACAGATCCAAACGATCTTGCCACTCGCCGATCCGCACCGGATCGGTACTCGTGCATTCGACGGGGTTGATCGCCTGCACTGTCGCGCCGAAGCCTTTGCCGCCGACGATCGAGTCGTGGCACTTTCCGCGCTCCATCCAAAACCAAACTGCGGTACCGATCGCGAGCTCTGGGTTGGTCGCGACTTGATCGGGATTCGAGACCAGATCGACGCAAAGCGCTTTCGAGGCGGCGGCGTAGTTGTTGTAAAAGCTGAGCTGAATCGCGCCGCGACCGTAGTAGCTGATGCCGTCGTGCAGGTAGACTTGGCAGTCCGGGTTGGTCATCCATTGTCCGTTGTTGCAGGCGAGCTCTTCGGCGTAGCGGAAGCCGCCGCTCTCGTGCGAAACGTTGGCGAGGAACGCCGCGGCCTCGCGCTTCCGCGCCGGCAAATCACCCACGCGGGTGAAAGACGGATAGTAACCATCGGCCGCTGCCACTAGCCCGTCGTAGGAATACGGCGCGGTCGCGTTCGGGAACAGCGAATGAAATTGGTCCTCGCTGAGCAGTTCGCAAAAACTCCCGGCCACGCAGGTTCCCGGCGGCCCGAGCGGCATCGGCCCCGCATCGAGCGTGTCGCAGCTTTTCGACAACGAGCCGGAACCACCGGAACCGCCGGAACCGCCGGAACCGCCCGCGCTGGTGCCCATTGTCTCGGTGTCGACGAAACCGACTGCGCGATCGCTCGTCGTGCCACAGGCTTGGATGACGAGACCCACGAGCGAAAGCGAAGCAGCGAACACGCGATAGCGCATGCTGCCAGCGTACGTGCTCGAGGCCACGCGCGCAGCGTCACAGAGTAGGCAAAAATTATCAATTTCCGGGACGAAATTCTGGCGAGCGCGAATGTCCGAGCGAAACCGAGGGCAGGCTCGATAATGCGTGGTACGGCTGAAATGATGCGATCGTCCTCGTTGCTCGGTGGTTTCGTGCTCGCGACGCTGACCCTCGCGGGTTGCATTTCCGGCTCGATGGACGCGGCGAACGGCGGCGCAATGTCGGCGCCACTGGCGGCCAGCGCGAGCGACGGCAAAATCTACTACGACACGGCGCACCTCGCCCCGAAGGGCAAACCAGAATCAGGGCGCATGGTCGGCTACTTCACCAATTGGTCGACCCATCGCCAGGGCTGCGCGTTTCAAGCGAGTGATGTCGATGGTTCGCTACTCACGCATCTCAATTACGCGTTCGCAAAAGTCGGCGCCGGCGAAAAAAGCGATCCGCACTTCAGCCTCGAAGCAACTGACGAAGGCGATCTGGGGCCCGACGGCGGCTATCATCGAGTCACTGGCTTGAAGAAGAAGTATCCAGCGCTGAAGGTGCTGCTCTCTGTCGGCGGTTGGGCGCACAACGATCCGCCGAACGCGTGGCACTTCACGACCATGGCTGCGACCCCCAAGTATCGCCACGAATTCATCGAGTCCGCGCTCGCGCTATTGCGACAATACGATTTCGATGGACTCGATATCGACTGGGAATATCCAGGTTCCGGCGAACGCGGCGGATTCCCCGCCGATCGCAAGAACTACGTGTCCCTACTCGCCGAGTTCCATGCCGCGATGCGCGCCGAAGCCAAGCGAAGTGGCAAGCCCGAGCTGCTCCTCACGATCGCGGCGCCTTCGTCGATGTGGTTCTTGTCGGGGTTCATCCTCGACGAGATCCACCCGCACGTCGACTGGATCAATTTGATGGCTTACGACTTCTATGGTCCCTGGAGTCACCAGACAGGTGCCAACGCGCCGCTGTCCGCCGACAGCACGCCGAGCGGAAAATCTTCGATCACGAACAGCGTCGAAAATTATTTGGATCAGCACGTGCCGCCGCAAAAAATCGTGCTCGGCATCGCCACTTACGGGCGCACCTTCGCCGGCGTGGGCAGCGCAGACTACGCCGTTTCGTCGACTGCGGCCGGCTTCGGCGGGCGCTGCACCGGTGAAAACGGCGTGCTCAGCTACTTCGAGCTCGAGCCGATCCTAGAAGCCGGCGACTACCAAACGCACTGGCACGAAAAGACTCAAACGCCGTTCGCGTACAACCCGAGCAGCGGCACGTTCATCAGCTACGACGATCCGAAGTCGGTCGCCGCAAAAGTGGCGTACGTGAACGAAGAGCATCTCGGCGGCGCCATGTTTTGGGCGATCGACCTCGATGATTTCAAACACGGCTATCCGCTCGTGAGCGCCGCGAAGCGCGCCCTCGCTAGCAAGTAACGCGCTCTGCGCTCGACTCTACGAGCCGGCGTTTGCGGCGCGCGCTCAGCACCGAGCCCAACACCAGCGCCGCGAACGCAAACTCCGAACTCGAGCCGGTGCGCCCCGCGGCACTGACGTTGCAGCCGCCCGAAGAATCACCCGAGTCGTCCGCATTGCCGGAGTTTGCGCTGCCGGGTGTGCTGACGCCGCCGGCGCTGCCCGTGGCTGGCGCTCCGCCCCCGCTCGTTCCACTCGAGCCTGTGACGCCGGTGCTCCCCGCGCCGCCGGGATTTCCACCACTCGAGATCGAGCCGCCACTCGCGGTCGAGCCGCCACTCGCGGTCGAGCCGCCGTTGTTCGTCGAACCTCCGCTCGCGGATGAACCACCGCTGCCAGCCGAGCCCGTGCCGCTATGCACGGGCACGGTGCAACCCAAAATCCCGCACGCAGTCGCGAAATCGAGATTGGCGAGCGCCGCTGAAGCTTGGTCGAGCTGCGCTTGCTTCGAGCCATTGGTCGCGCGCCGCTGATCGAACAAGAGCTTTGCGATCTTGAGCTCCGCGTCCGTGTACGGCGTGCCGACGAGCTTTTGCAGATCGGTCAGGTATTGATACTGAAATTGGTTCGTCGGTTCGATCATCGTGCCCTCGCCGTAGTCGTTCCAAGTCGCGATTTGCAGGAACGGACCGGCGAATTGACCGAGCGCAAATGTGGACGCGAAGGTGTCCCCGCCTTCGGTGTTGTCCTGCTTGAGCGTGTACGAGATGTTGTAGGTGGGTCCGGGCCAGCCGCCTGCTTGGTAGTAGGGCTTGAAACCAGGGTAGAGCACCGGCACGCGGATGCCCTCATTCGCGCCGTCGACCGCGTTGTCGAAATCCGAAACGCCTTTGACGGCATTTTGCGCGAGCCACGCGAAGCGGCCCTGCGCGTTCGCGCCCGCGTTATCGTTGTACCAAAGCGCGAAGAACGTCGGCTTGGTCGAGAATACGGACATGATGTTCGTCCAGTCCGCGGAATTGACGATCTTCTGCGGCCCGAACACGAGCAGCGCAGGCGCGCTGTCGACTTGAACGTAGTTCGACTTGCTGAAGAAGTTGTCGCGCGCGTAAGACATGTCGTTCTTCGCGGCATCAACCGAGACGGCATATTGATCTTCATAGACGATGCCGAACTGCAAGCCGAACTGAGACGTTCGATTGATGATCGCGTCCGCGTTGGCTTTATTTTGGGGCAAATCGTTGGCGCCGTTCAGACCCGGCCAATCGATGAGTACGCCGTCGATGCCGGCGAACTTCATGGTCAAAAGTTGGTATTCGATCACATTGCCGTCGTCCGAGCTGTATTCGCCGATCATCGGGGAATAGTAGGAGGCCACGCCGGTGGCGGCATTGCGTTGCTTCATCGACCAATGCTGCCCGCCCACCTCGAACCACGGCATCATGTGCGCGTAGATTTTACGCGTGTAGCTCTTCGGGATTGAGACGGCTTGCGACGTCGATGATACGTCGCTCTCGGTGTTTGGCGCTTCTGCCGAACAAGCCGCGAGGGTCGCAACAGAAAGCAAGCCCAGTACCGACGCGCGTCGATGCAATGTCATTCGGGTTTTCCTATTCGATGGCGTGACGAGAAGATCGGTGTCCGCGCGCGCCCAATTCGGCTCGCGCATTCGCGGTGAGAGCCACGGAATCATGAACACCATAGTGACTCGACGCACGTACGCCAGGCATTCGCACACATATCGTCGTAGTCGTATTTTTTCTACGCCATCGCCAACATCACCCGCGAGAGTGCGAGTACGACGCACCGACGAACCGCGCGAGATTCATGCGCTGCCCGCAATCGCGCGTGCGGAGAGTACTCAAATCGAAGCAACAGCCACCGACAGTAACGATTGCGTTTTTACCGTGGCTTGAGTGAGAAAGCAGCCATCGCCGCCGCGCCGAGATCGCGCGAGATGCGTCGGACGATTGCGGCTCGACCGACCATCGATCACCCTTTAGGGTTATTATGGCCGCCCCAGGTTCGAGTGCACCCGCTCGCTAACTCACAATTTTCCGACCGTCTTGCCGCGCTTAGCGCGCTCGATCGACGCGAGATCGGGATACGACGTCACTTGGAGCAAGATCTCGGCCGCGGGCACACGGCCTTGTTGAGTCATGGCCATCACTTCGTCCACTGCGCGCGCGGCGACCGAAGGCACGATCACGGTCGCGGCGAGCGCACCATCGCTAACTAGACGCTGACCGTGCGCAGCAAGTCCGTCACAACCGGTGAACTTGATGTGTTCGATCGAGCGTTGGTTCGCTGTAGCCCATTCGAAGAGCGCGCTCCGCGCACCGACCGCCATGCTGTCGTTCTGTGCTCCGACCAAGAACTCGGGAAACTTTCCGCGTTGAAAGATGCGTAGCCAGTCCCGCATCGCTTGGTGACCGCCTTCGGATGTCCAATCACTGTTGATGGCGGTGACCTTGAACGGAAAGTTGCCGAGTTCTTCCTGCATCGCGCTGTAGCGCCTCTGCGCGGACGAAGTGCCGAGCGGCCCGCGGATGTAGACGAGCTCGCCGCCTTGAGGCAGCAAGCTCTTGAACTGTCGCGCCTGAATTTGGCCGATTTCGTGCTGGTTGGGGCTGACCGAAAAGATTGGCACGCGCGGGAACTCCGCGCGCAGCGCGTGAACGTAGTCGCCCCAGCGGTTCAATAGCGCCCAACCAATGCCCTGAGCCGCCGCTTCGCGCGCGACGATGCGCAGCGCAGCCTCGCGCACCGGACAGACCAGGAACACCGTCGGTCGCTGCGCGCGCGGCAAGGCGATTGCCGCGCGGAGTTGTTTCTCCTGTGTCTCGTGACTCACGCCCGCGGCGAACACCTGTATCGGCAAATTGCGTCGCCGCGCCGACGCGAGACAGTCATCTTCGAGTAAGCGTTGGTAGTCGTTGTTGCCGCTCAGAAGAAAGAGCGCAAGTCGCGGAGAATCCATCTATCGAAACAGTATGGCACACGCATGCCGATGTAGTTGTCGAGCAATGCTCAAAGCTGTCTCATGCTTCCATTGTAGGACAG